>JABXHZ010000054.1 GCA_013373335.1 Cyclobacteriaceae bacterium
ACCTAGATAATTATCCAATAATAAAGGTCTATCAGTTCCAACAGTTATCAATCCTCCGGCATCATAATACCGCTTCAAGGTTTGTTGCTTGACCGGATAGATCAAAGCACAAAGCTCATTGAAAGCTGAAGGAGTATTTTTCGATTTGATGATGTCCAAAGTGAAATCTGTGAAATATTCATCCTCAATGGCGAAATCAAAAAAGATCGGTGAGTCAACCATCCCAATGGCTCCATACGTAGCCAATGTCGCATCGAAATAAACCCCATTTTGAATATAGAATTGGATGATTTCATCCAATCTAGGGTCTGAAGGATCCAGAGATTTTAAGCTTTGGTATGCATCCACCGAATCAGCCAACAATCTGCCTCCCAAAAAATGTTCTACCCGATCAATTCCCATTTCAATGGCTTCCTGTGGATTGACGGAGTTTCGATAGCCTGAATTCAAATGCCCTGTCACAGTTAGTCCATGTTCATGAGCCTGATCAATCAAGATTTGGAGTTGCTCTGAATTTACACCCTTGGCTTTAAACCCAAAGGCTCCACGCTTAGCCCACACATCTACACGTTGCCGGATTGCGGCCTCCGAAATTTCCGGATCCCAATCTGGTGCGGCTGTACCAAAATAAGGGCCTGAATGCAAAATTCGGGGCCCAGGCATTTGACCTGCATCGATTTTCTTCTGTAAATCCCACATTTTTTCAGGCTCAATTTCGCCGGCTGGAAAGGTACTGGTCACCCCATTTGCCAGGAAAATCTTAGGCATAGCCACCGTATCATCATAAGCCTTGCCTTCATAGCTCACCCGATAGTGGGCATGCAGATCAATTAATCCCGGCAGAATATAGTCATCCTCGGAAAGTTTCTTGACTTGCCAGTTGGTGATATTTTCATTCCCTGTTCCAAACTTCCCATTGACCAAATAGATAGCCGAATTCTTTTTGAAGTTCTTGGTCTCTGTATCATATACCCAACCTCCGGTAATGATTTGATATTGAGAAAAAGCGGGTATACCCATCCAAAGCATTAAAAATGAAAGAAGCAGTATGATTTTTTTCATGGGAGCAATTGAAAATATCGTGTGATTGAATTTAAATAAATCTTTTTCAAAAAAGCGAATATCTGCCTACATCCGATCTTATAAACACCCTTTGCCAATCTCCCGATAAAAACTACATTTATTTAAGCTAAACCTAATAACCTATGAAATCGAGCATCATGAAAAAACAATTCCTTTTAATGGCAGCGATTTTCCTTGGATCCTTTTTGACTTTCGCGCAAGAAGGAACCAAAGAGCGAATCAAAATCCATAGCCAAGCATTAGAGGGCAACCTGATCGGCGATCCGGCAGAACGGGATGTCACTGTTTATCTCCCACCTTCCTACTCCTCCAATCCGGAAAAGCGCTTTCCAGTCTTGTACATGCTCCACGGATTTACCGACACAGATTCACAATGGTTTGGCTGGGAAGATCACTGGATCAACCTACAGGATGTCATCGAGCAGTCCTTAGCCGAAGGCCTTTCTAAAGAAATGATTGTAGTCATGCCCAATGCCTACAACCGATTCAAGGGAAGCATGTATGCAAGTTCGGCTACCATCGGAGACTGGGAAACCTTCGTCACCCAAGAATTGGTCAGTTACATCGACAAAAACTACCGAACCATCGCGGACCGAAATAGTCGAGGCTTAGCCGGTCACTCTATGGGAGGTTATGGTACCTTGAGATTAGGTATGAAAAATCCGGATATCTATGCGGCCATTTACGCACTTAGCCCTTGCTGCATGGACGGAGCAGCATCTACAAATCCGGAATTGATGAAAAAGCTCGAAAGTCTTACTCCGGATCAATTGGCAGAAACTTCCTTCTTCGAAATTGCAGCTTTGGCTACATCTGCGGCTTTTGCCCCCAACCCCCAAAATCCACCACTTTATTTAGATCTTCCAGCAAAAGACGGGGAGCCTCGGGAAGACGTGATCAATAAGATCATAGCCAATCGTACATTGAACTATGTTGACCAATACGTTCTTAAACTAAAAAAACTGAAGGCCATTGCCATAGATGCAGGACTACAGGATCGAGGAATTAGTGAGGCGACAAAAAAGCTCCATGAATTGCTTGAATCCTATGAGATTCCACATTTCTATGAAAGCTATGAAGGAGATCACCTCAACCGAATAGCCGAGCGGATTCAAACCAAGGCACTTCCTTTCTTTTCTGAACACTTACGCTTTCAATCCGAAATCATTGAAGATGGAGGCACTGGCGAGTTTCCCGCAGTGATGGTTTACGATCCGACTTTACCAACTCATACCGTATTCAAGCCACAGGATTTATCTCAATTTGGACCTTCAAACAAGCTTCCAATTCTATCATGGGGAAATGGTGCCTGTTTTGATTCACCTTGGGAACATGTCAAATTTTTGAATGAGATAGCCTCCCATGGCTTTTTGGTTGTAGCAATTGGAACTATGCCAAAGCAAACTAATATCCGATCAAAATCTCAAAAACTTCTAGATGCAATTGATTGGGCAATCACACAAAATTCTGATCCAGAAAGCCCCTATTATCAAAAATTAGACGTGGAAAAAATTGCTGTGAGTGGTATGTCTTGTGGTGGGCTTCAAGCTCTAGAAGTAGCAGGAGACCCACGAATTACTACGCTAGGTGTTTTTAATAGCGGTGTTCTTCCTAATCCAAGAGGTGGAATGCCAGGGATGCCTCAAGTGAAAAAAGAGCAATTGCAAAACATCAAAGTACCAACGCTCTATCTTCTAGGAGGAGAATCTGATATTGCTTATGGAAATGGAATGGATGATTTTAATAGAATTAATCATGTGCCAATTTTCGTGGGCAACTTGAATGTGGGTCATGGAGGCACCTACGGAGAACCACACGGAGGTGAATTTGCTAGAGTCGCTACCGCTTGGTATAAATGGCAATTAAAAGGTGATCAGAATGCTGCCAAACTCTTTGAGGGCAAAACACCTGGACTAGCTGAATCCCCTGGTTGGATTGTTGACAAAAAGAATATGGATTAGACTCTTTGCCAAAAAAAGGGATAAAAAATAGCTTGGTAGATACTACCAGTGCTTAGGTTTTTATTAATCCATTTCCTATTTTTCCAAAATGAAACAATAGAATCAAAAACCCATGAAATAGAGCTAGTCAAAGGAAAAACCTCATATACTAGTTTAATCCTATTCATTGGCGTATCTATACAAGATTACCTATGACCTTTGAAAAACAAATTATAAATACATGAAAAAGTTAATCCTGCTTTCTAATTTTCTATTTGTACTCTACTTGAGTTCGACCGCTCAAGAAGCCTTATTTGGTTCACAGCAAATCATCTCTCCAGAGGTACATGAAAACAACACCGTTACTTTTCGGCTTTTGGCCCCTAATGCCGAAAAAGTCGAAATTACCGGAGACTTTTTGCCCACTGTAAAAATGAAAACTCCCATGGGAGAAATGGACGGGCCCGGAAAAGTTGAAATGACTAAAAATGAGCAAGGGGTTTGGACCTATATCAGTGAGGTACTAAATCCTGAGCTGTATAATTACTCATTTATCATCGACGGATTTAAAACCACCGATCCAAACAATCCATTCTTAATCCGGGATGTAGCATCCAGCACCAATATTTTTATAATTGGAGGTGGACATGCGGAGCTTTATAAAACCAATGATATTCCACATGGGACGGTCGCAAGAAGATGGTATGACTCCCCGGGCTTGGGCATGGATCGAAGGATTACCATCTACACTCCTCCAGGCTACGAAAAGTCTTCTGAAAAGTATCCCGTTCTTTATCTACTTCATGGAGCAGGAGGAGACGAGGAAGCTTGGATTTCTTTGGGTCGTACCGCTCAGATCATGGATAACTTGATCGCAGAAGGAAAGGCAAAACCCATGATTGTTGTAATGCCAAATGGCAATGTGATTCAAGACGGTGCTCCCGGTGAAGGTAGTATGGGCTTTTACAAACCTCAATTTATGGTTCCAAAAACAATGGATGGGACTTATGAGGGAGCATTTGAAGACATTATCAAATTTGTGGAAAGCAATTACCGTGTAAAGGCCGACAAAGCTGATCGGGCAATAGCGGGTCTTTCTATGGGCGGATATCACACCTTGCACATATCTCGCTATTATCCCAATACTTTTGATTACATCGGTTTGTTTTCCGCAGCCATTATGCCTCGTGAAGATGCAACCGGAAAGGTTTACAGCAATTTCGATGAAACCCTCAAAAAACAAATGGACAATGGCTATAAGCTTTATTGGATTGCAATTGGGAAAACCGACTTCCTTTACGATGCCAACAAAGAATATAGATCAAAACTTGATGCCATGGGAATGCCCTATGAATATGAAGAAAGTGAAGGCGGGCATACTTGGAGAAACTGGCGAGTGTATTTGAGTCAATTTGCTCCTAGGTTATTTCAATAAAATTTAGCTCTTCTAATTTAATCAAGCTCCTTCGGGAGCTTTTTTTGTGAGAAAATTCTTCAATGGCTTCATTAATTAAATAATATTATTTTACTTTGTATCTCAAAGTACTTTTAAAATGAAAAACCCAGAGAAAGAATTAGCAGAAATCAAAGCGATGATGGAACGGAGTACCCGTTTCCTATCACTCAGTGGACTTTCCGGCGTTTTGGCTGGTATCTATGCCTTCTTGGGAGCCGGTATCGCTTGGTACTGGGTCTACTATCCAAGTTCTGAATTTGCCTTGGAAACAGAGGAAGTCAACCCCTCAGACTTACAGACCAAATTATTGGTTATTGCATTTTTGGTTCTTGTTTTAGCTATTGGTTCCGCTTACCTGCTGAGTCAATACAAAAGCCAGAAGAAATCCCAACAATTTTGGTCCCCAGCCAGCAAACGTTTTCTGCTCGCTCTCTTTATTCCGGTTATTGCTGGAGGTTTCTTTTCTTTTGCCTTGATTCATCAAAGTGCTTACCAGCTACTTGCCCCCGCCACATTAACCTTCTATGGACTTGGGTTGATTAGTGCTTCCCATTTTACCTTGGGTGAAATCAGAAATTTAGGGATAGGACAACTGGTCTTGGGTATTTTTGCTGCCTATTTCCCTGATTTTGGACTTATTTGTTGGGCTTTGGGTTTTGGATTGCTACATGTGATCTACGGCTCCATGATGTATTACCGATACGATCGATAAGGTGAAAGGAATCTACGATAAGGCCTTTGAGAACATCGTCCGATTGCGCATTATGTCAATCTTGATGGCAAATGAGCAATATGACTTTAACTCTTTTAAGGAACTTCTTGAAGTGACCGATGGAAACTTGGCTTCTCACCTTCGAAACCTAGAAAATCAAGGTTATATCCAAGTTGAGAAAATCTTCCTCGGAAGAAAACCGCAAACCAATTACCAAGCAACTAAAACAGGAAGAAAGGCCTTTGAAGCACATCTTGAATTCCTCGAAAATTTGATCAAATCCAATAAAAGCTAAAAAAATTTAACAACTTACTTTGAAAATCAAAGTACTTTCTAAACTCTAAAAATTATGAATCAACTTCCTTTAAAAACCTCCATTCAATTCAAAGACATCCTGCTTCCGGCAAGTTTGGGAATGGTTCTTCCTACTGTATGGCTTATTTTTCTTGAATTGGCCAACGAAAATATTTTTCAACCCTGGATGTATCTTCCGCTTGCACTCATCCCCATTAGCGGAGCTGCAGGCGCGGTTTTCTTTTACATGATGGGATTCCATTGGTTTCCTCAAGGAGTCAAAAAGCTCATCGCCATCATTTTTAGCTGCATTCTCTACTTTTTTATCCTTTGGATTACCTCAGTCTTTGTCTTCAATTATACTGGCCATTGGCATTAATCAATCTTTAATTATTCGTAAATTATTCAACCCTTATCCCTAGCAAATGAAAGCTGAAATCTTAAACAACCTGGACAATACGGCAGAATTGGAAAAACTCTACCGCAAAAACAAATCTGAATTCAAAAAGGAATTCGATGCGCTTTATTCCCAACTCCAAAATCGAAACTTGGCGGACTTTTGGCATGCAAGACTGCATTATGAATCGGACGGAATTAATTGGGGAAGTAGCAAAGACTGGCTAGTAGTGATTATCGCTTCTCTCCTAGCGGGTCTTTATGCAAAACTCCCTGAAATATTCTCCATTGAAAACGAGCTTTTTTATGCGAAAAACCTGGGCTTAATGGTTTTCCCTTTTGTCTCAGTCTATTTCATTTGGATCAACAAACTAACAATCCGAACGATTCTGATCGTAGCTTCTCTTTTTGTTGTTTCTTTAATTTACATCAACTTTTTACCCAATGATAAATCCAGCGATACACTCATTCTAGCATGTATCCATTTACCTTTACTTTTATGGGCAATCTTGGGTTATACCTTTGGTTCAGGAAGCCTGAAAGATTTGACCAGCCGCCTTGCTTTTTTACGCTTCAACGGGGATGCAGTAGTAATGGGTGCATTGTTGGTGCTTTCAGGGATGCTTTTATCCGGGGTTACAATCGGATTATTCGGACTCATAGGAATAGACATCGAGAAATTCTATGTGGAATATATCGGGATTTTTGGAATGGCTGCTATCCCCCTCCTAGCATCCCATCTTACTCAGACTAACCCTCAATTGGTGAATAAAGTCTCACCCATCATCGCCAAAATTTTCAGCCCTATCGTTTTGGTAATGTTGGTGATATACCTTGGAGCAATTGTGTTTTCAGGCAAAGACCCTTACAATGACCGGGAATTTCTTTTGCTTTTCAACTTGTTGCTGATCGGTGTCATGGCTTTGATCTTTTTCTCCATTGCAGAAAGCTCAGATGAAAAGAACAGAAAATCAGGAACTTGGATTCTACTTTTGCTTTCTGCTGTTACTTTGATTGTCAATGCCATTGCACTTTCTGCCATCATCTTCCGAATCAACGAATGGGGACTTACCCCAAACCGATTGGCAGTTTTGGGAATCAATGTTTTGATGATGATTCACCTCATTTTGGTTGGGAAAAAACTATTTCTAGCTGTCAAAGGGAGAACTGAAATCCAACAAGTTGGCAATACGATTTCTGCCTATCTACCCGTTTATTTCATTTGGTCTGCGATTGTAATTTTCTTATTTCCGATTCTTTTTGGGTTTGCCTAAATAGGAATAATTATTAAACCCTTTACGAAGATTATTGAACTCTAAATCCCTTTTTTGGGTAAATTAGCAATCAAATACGCCTAACTATGAAAAAGCACAATTTCTTCTTAATCACCCTTTTGGTAGCTACCTTGGCATCTTGTGGCCAACAAACTACCGAAAACACAGAAACAACTGAAAGTACAGAAACCCCTGAGATGACATCTTCTAATTTTGGAGGCTTGGCATTGTATACACTACGAGATGCCATGTCCACTGACCCGAAAGGAACTCTTCAAAAAGTAGCAGACGCTGGCTATGCCTATGTAGAAGCTGCCGGCTATGCGGATGGCAAATTCTACGGAATGGAGCCAACCGAATTCAAAAGTTACTTGGAATCTATCGGACTTGAACCAAAAAGTACCCATATGGGTGGGGTTACCTTGGAAAATGCAGATGAACAAATTGCAGCCACTAAAGCTGCTGGTTTTGAATATTTTGTCATCCCGGTTCCTCCTATGGGAATGTTCACCTTTGGTCCAGATGGGATGGGGATGAAAGGTACCAAGGAAGAACTGGTAAATATTCTTTCTACAATAGGTCAAAAATGCTCGGATGCAGGTTTGAAGCTTTTGTATCACAACCATGACTTCGAATTTAAGCCTATGGAAGACGGTACGATCTTGACTGACTATATCTTGGAAAACACTGATCCAGCTCATGTAAATTATCAGATGGACCTTTTCTGGGTTACCAAAGCAGGTGCTGATCCTTTGGCTTATTTTGAAAAGTATCCTGGAAGATTCAAAGCCTGGCATGTAAAAGACATGAACGATGCGGGAGAATTCGCTCCTGTTGGGACAGGCAACATAGACTTCGCCCGAATTCTTGCTGAAAAAGACAAATCAGGAATGGTCTATTACTTGGTAGAACAGGATAACACCTTCGGGTTGGATCCTTTGGAGGCTATCAAAATCAGCCATGAAGGATTGAAAAAGTTCGGATTTCAATAAAAAA
>JABXHZ010000342.1 GCA_013373335.1 Cyclobacteriaceae bacterium
GGAAGGGGATTAGCAAAATTCACCAAATACCACCAGCAAATTACTATTAGAATCAAGGATAATGGGAAGCCAAACAATAGCCATTCATTAAATCCAATTGAATAGCCGTATAATTCCTTTACAACAGCAGCCAAAATGGTATTGGTAGGAGTTCCAATAAGTGTTGCTACACCTCCGATGGAAGCGCTGTAGGCAATACCCAGCATTATATTTTTACCCAATTTATCGGATAGCTTCGCTTTTTTTCCAGACAACTGTTCGTGAAATTGTTTCACGACAGCTAGGCCTATCGGCAGCATCATTAGGGAAGTAGCTGAATTTGAAATCCACATGGATAAAAATCCAGTGGCTAGAATAAAACCTAAAACAATCGTCCTTAAATCCGTTCCAATCAAGTTTATTATGGATAATGCAATTCTGCGATGTAAATTCCATTTTTCAATACCAGTTGCCATTAAAAAGCCACCCATGTAAAGCATGACCGTAGGATGCATATAATTTGCCGAAACATTCCCGATAGGTAAAATCTTTAAGATCGGCATGACGATTAGAGGTAAAAATGCTGTTGCAGCAATCGGCAAAGCTTCCGTGATCCACCAAATAGCCATCCAGGTTGCCAAGGCCAACATGGCTAGAGCTTCAGAATTTAAATCTGGGTATTCGACAAAAAATAATATCAATAGAAATGATAGAGGACCAAGGAACAGACCAATCGTAGATAAGGAGATTTTCATTCCGTGCTTGAATGTAGTAGGTGATGAGACTTGAAATTAAAAATAAATATGATATCGGGGATTAAAATTCTTTACTTAACATAATATAAATTATGTAACAAATAATAATAAATCCCCAGGAAACTAATTATGGAATTGCTTAAATAATATTGACTAGGGCTTTCCAATCCTTCAAAGGATCTGTCGATTTGAAGTTTGATTTAAGTAGGAACTCTTCTCATAAGAGAACATGTAGTACCGTGAAAATTGATAAAATAGATCAAAATCTAGCTCTAGATATAGAATTTGAAGTTTTGTAGTAGTGAGATGAAAGAAATGACGTAGTGTATATCCTTGGTCTTTTTGACTTAAATCGGGTAATTACAAAAAGTTTTAGAACGGAATCTCCGATTATAAACTAGCAATCTCTTTTTCAATAAAACCCAATGAAACATTTCAGCTTACTAGCCCTTGCATTTTCTATTTCAGCTACCATCAATGTTTTAGCACAAAGCACCCATGTTGCGATCGTTCAAAATGAAAGTGGAATGAAGTTGCAAGTCAATGGTAAAGATTTCATGATCAATGGAATGAATTGGGATTATTTTCCAATCGGGACAAATTTCGACTATAGCCTTTGGAAACAAACCGATGAATTTATCATTGAAGCGCTTCATGATGAGATGTCCCTTCTACAAAATATGGGAGTAAATTCCGTTCGGATCTACACGGGTATTCCTGCCAAATGGATCACCTACATCTATGAGAATTATGGCATTTACACCATGCTCAATCATTCTTTTGGTCGATATGGACTTCAATTAGATGATGAATGGATGGCAATCACAGATTATTCTGATCCTAGGGTAAAATCCCTGTTACTTGAAGAAGTCACTCAAATGGTCCAAGATTACAAAGGTACGCCTGGACTCCTACTCTATCTTTTGGGTAATGAAAACAACTATGGATTATTTTGGGAAGGCGCCGAAACTGAAGACATTCCGGAAGAAAATGAAGAATCCATTATTCGGGCAACAGCCATGTACAAATTGTTTAACGAGGCCACTTTGGCTATGAAAGATGTTGATTCCAGCTTGCCCATAGCCATATGCAATGGTGATCTACTTTTTTTAGATATTGTAAAAGAAGAGTGTAAAGACATAGACATTTTTGGCACTAATATGTATCGCGGTGCTTCGTTTGGAGATGCTTTTGAACGGGTAAAAAATGAGCTGAATAAACCTATTCTTTTCACAGAGTTTGGAGCCGACGCATTCAATGCTATTGAAAATACTGAAGACCAAAAATCTCAGGCTTTTTATATGGTGGAAAATTGGAAGGAGATTTATGAAAATGCTGCTGGTTTGGGGAAATCCGGAAATTCTTTGGGAGGATATACCTTTCAATTCAGTGATGGATGGTGGAAAACCGGTCAAACTGTAGACTTGGAAATCCATAACATTGACGCTTCCTGGGCAAATGGTGGTTATGATTTTGATTATAAAAAGGGAGAGAATAATATGAATGAGGAATGGTTTGGTATTGCTGCGAAAGGAAAAACTACCCCTAAAGGTCATTACTCCTTATATCCAAGAGCAGCTTATTATGCATTGCAGGAAGTGCATCAAATCAATCCCTTTTCACCGGGAATTACTCTTGAAAAAATTGAGAACCATTTCGCTGGGATAGACTTAGCCAAATCAGTTATAAAAGCAAAATCAAATTAGTTAGAACCTAAAGCAAAAGGCATTTATAGCCTTAGATTAATCCATTTTCCTTCTTCAATAGAGAAACCAGGTTTATCTTAAACACCTAATTTCAGTCAAAAAAAATCTTATATGCAGAAGAGCATTAATGAATACACGGAAAATCAAAATGTTAATCTTGAAACAAAGATTATAGACTCCGAACTATTTCTGAAAATTTCCAATAGTGACCAAATACCTTCTTTTTTCATGAGTATCATCAGCCCTTTCAATCATTGGCTGTTTATTGGAAGTAATGGAGGTTTGAGTGCAGGAAGAAAAGATCCAGAAAATGCTTTATTTCCATACTATACAGATGATAAGATCATTGAATCATCAGAAAATACCGGTTCTAAAACGATTCTAAGGATTGAAAAAAATGGGAAAACATGCATTTGGGAGCCTTTTTCAATTCACTTTTCTAATCTTTACCGACTCCAGCGAAATTTATACAAAAACATATACGGCAATAGAATTCTTTTTGAAGAAGAAAATCTGGACTTAAACTTATGCTTCCAATACGAATGGACTACTAGCGACAGATTTGGTTTTATTAAGAGGGCCAAAATCCTAAATACTGGAGATTCCAAGGCTAACATTTCCTTATTGGATGGAATTCAAAATATCATGCCTTACGGCGTTGGAAGTGCCCTTCAAGGCATGCGAAGCAATTTGGTGGATGCCTACAAACGAAATGAACTGGAAAAAGGTAGCGGAATCGGAATATTTGCTTTGAGTGCCATCATTGTCGATAAAGCAGAACCCAGTGAGGCTTTGAAGGCGAATATAGCTTGGTCCATAGGCCTGGAAAATCCAAAGAGGCTCCTCTCCTCCTCTCAACTAAATTCCTTTAGAAATGGAGAAGCGATTAAAGAAGAAACGGATGTAAAAGCCAAGAGGGGCGCTTATTTTATCCAAGGTGACTTGGATTTGGAACCAAATGAAAGCAAAGAATGGATGATTTTGGCTGATGTCAATCAAAATGCATCGCAAATTTTTGGCTTAGCAAAATCCATTAAAAAAGAAAAAGATCTACTTGACCAGGTTAAGCAAGATATTGAAAAAGGAACCCATGAGCTAATCAAATTAAATGCTGCTGCTGATGGATTGCAGTTAACCGCTGATTCGTTGAAAGATATCCGCCATTTTGCAAATTCGATGTTTAACATCATGCGAGGTGGTATTTTTCATAAGAATTACCAACTAGAAAAAGAGGACTTAAAAAATAATTTGTCAAATGCCAATCGAGAGGTTTTTGCCAAGTTTGAAAAGTACCTGAATGCTTTACCAGATGAATTATCAGTTTCTTATCTAAAAGAGTTCGCTGCAAGTTCAGAAGATCCAGATCTCAAGCGGCTTTGTTTGGAATATTTGCCCTTGAAATTCAGTCGACGACATGGTGATCCAAGTAGACCTTGGAATCATTTTTCCATCAATACCCGAAATGAATTAGATGGTTCTAAAATTTTGGATTATGCCGGAAACTGGAGGGATATTTTTCAGAATTGGGAGGCACTAGCACTCTCCTATCCTGACTTCATTGAAGGCATGATATTTAAGTTCTTAAATGCCTCAACATTTGATGGTTATAATCCTTACAGAATTACAAAAAACGGGATCGATTGGGAAAGAATTGAAGCGGATGATCCTTGGTCTTACATTGGGTATTGGGGTGATCATCAGATCATTTACCTCTTGAAATTTTTAGAATTTTCTGAAAACTATGCTCCGGGTAAATTGGGTAGTTATTTCGATGAAGACATTTTCGTATATGCCAATGTTCCCTATAAAATAAAATCCTACGAGGACATACTTAAGAATCCAAAAGACACCATTGATTTTGATCATCAATTAGATCAGAAAATCCAAAAGAGATGGACTAGTTTAGGCTCAGATGCGGCCTTAATTCAAAATCAGAGTGGGGCAATCCATCATGTCAATTTTATCGAGAAAATCCTTGCTGCTGTCTTGGCAAAAGTCTCCAATTTCATCCCAGAAGGCGGTATTTGGATGAATACGCAACGGCCGGAATGGAATGATGCCAATAATGCTTTGGTAGGTAATGGGGTTTCTATGGTGACACTTTACTACCTCCGAAGATTTTTGAATTTTTTCACTAATATCCTTGGAGAAAGTCCTGTCGAAGATGTTCAGTTATCTGAGGAATTGTTTGATTTCTTTAAAGAGATCGGTTCAGCCTTAGCATCCAATCAGCATTTGCTTTCTGGAAAATTTACTGATAAAGACCGGAAGTCAGTTTTAGATGCTTTGGGCCAGGCTGGTAGCAATTACAGGGAGAAAATTTATGGATCTTCCTTCAGCAATCAACGAAATTCCATAAACATCAAAGAGCTGATTGAATTTTCCAAGCTTTGTCAGCGCTATCTCGAACATACGATTCGAGCGAATAAACGGGGCGATAACTTGTACCACGCATACAATTTGATGACGGTTGAAAGTGAAGAGGAAGTTTCCATTTCCTACCTCAGTCAAATGCTGGAAGGACAAGTTGCCGTATTGAGTTCGGGATATTTGACTTCTGAAGAAGCTCTTTCTACGTTGGATAGTCTTAGAGCTAGTGATTTATATAGAGAAGATCAAAACAGCTACCTCCTCTACCCTAATAAGGTCCTTCCGGGATTCCTAGAGAAAAATAATATTCCAAAAACTGATGTTGCTAACTCCGCTCTTTTGTCCAGCTTGCTCCGGGATTCTAATAAAGCCATCATAGAGCAAGATGTGAATGGGGATTATCATTTCAATGGAAATTTCAAAAATGCCTCAGACTTGAAGCTTGCTCTAGATGAATTGGAGAAAGCTAATTTTTCGATTTCCAACTCTGACAAAAAAGAGGTGCTTCAGATTTTTGAAAAGGTATTCAATCACAAGGCCTTTACCGGACGGTCCGGAACATTCTATGGATACGAAGGCTTGGGATCTATTTATTGGCACATGGTATCCAAACTTCAATTGGCTGTGTTGGAATGCTGTTATAAAGCTGAGGAAGAAAAAGAACCTGAGGAAGTTATTAGCAAGTTAATAGCTCATTATTACGAAATCAATGAAGGAATTGGGGTGCATAAATCCCCTACTGTTTATGGTGCATTTCCTACAGATCCTTATTCTCATACCCCTGCGAACAAGGGAGCGCAACAACCAGGAATGACAGGTCAAGTGAAGGAGGATATATTGTGTCGATTTGGTGAATTGGGAGTCTCTATTCATAAGGGCCAACTTTCATTTGATCCTTTTATGCTAAAGAAATCAGAGTTTTTGACTCAAAGTCAAAACATGAAGTTCGTAGATGTAGAAGGAGATATGAATCAAATTCCTCTTTCTGAAAATTCATTGGCTTTTACCTTTTGCCAAGTTCCGGTAGTTTATTATTTGAATGAAGAAAATAGCCTTGAAGTCATTTTTAAGGATGGTTCTAAATTGCTACATGAAAACGGGTTGAATTTGGATAAAGCTTCAAGTGATAAAATATTCCTCCGAACCGGCGAAATAAGCCATGTTATTGTGCATTTAAAGGTGGGTATTTTGCGGTAATCAAATTTTTTTGATCGAGGATGTTATCTAGAAAATTGGCAGAAAAAGATTTAGAAGAAAAGGTAGAGGCACTGATGGCTCAGATGACCCTAGAAGAAAAAATAGGTCAAATGAGCCAAGTGCGTCATTTTGATGATATTAGTCCTGAGGATATCAAGACCAAGTTTATTGGTTCTGTGATCCATACGCAGGGACCTCTTCCGGGAAAAAATGCTGAAGAATGGCAGGCAAAATTCATTGAATTACAAAAGCAGGCTTTGTCAACCCGGTTGCGAATTCCACTACTTTTTGGTGTAGACGCAGTCCATGGTCAAAATACCTACGAAGGAGCTACCATTTTTCCTCACAATATTGGTTTGGGAGCTACCGGAAACCCAGAATTAGTCGAAAAAGCGGCTGCTATTACAGCGATAGAATCCAAAGCAACTGGTTTTAATTGGGTATTTTCTCCCTGTGTGGCCATTCCAATGAATGAAAAATGGGGCCGTGTTTATGAAGCTTTTTCCGAAAGCACCGAATTGACAGCAAAACTGGCACATGCATCGGTATTAGGACATCAAGGTTCTAAGGGCAATCCGGGTGTATTGGCAACTGCCAAGCATTTTATAGGTGATGGGGCAACAGATTTTGGTGTTGAAGGAGGAAACACCACCTTGAACCAAGAAGAAATCCTGGAGCGCCTTCTCCCACCCTATCAGGCAGCTATTGAAGCTGGTGTTGCCTCGATCATGGCTTCATTTAATACCCTAGATGGGATTCCTATGCATGCCCATAAAGCCATGATTACAGATCTCCTAAAGGTGAAATTGGACTTTGATGGGATCGTAGTCTCTGATTGGAAAGCCTATTCCCGATTTGGTCAAAACGATATTATTAATGCCGGTATTGACATGGTTATGGCAGTGGATGGGGATTTGGATGCTTTTCAAGAAGGAGTGCGTACCGGTGTGTTAGATGGAACCATTCCCGAGGAACGGATTAATGATGCGGTCCGAAGGATTTTGAAGCAAAAGTTTCGCTTTGCCTTATTCGAAAATCCTTTTCCTGACAAAAGTCTTATCAGCAAAATCGGTATTCCTGAGCATCGGTCCGTGGCTAGACAAGCTGTTCGGGAATCTTTGGTACTCTTGAAAAATGAGAATCAGGCCTTGCCTTTGAAAAAGGATTCAAAAATTGTAGTTGTCGGGCCGTTTGCAGATAACTCTGGGCTACAATCCGGGGGTTGGACGGTAAACTGGCAAGGAACTAAAGAAAATTACCAAGGTGCAACAACCATTTTGGAAGGCATAAAGAAGTTTTCAAACCATGAAGTGAAATTTGATCCTGATGGCCAAGCAGAAGTGGAAGATGTGGATGTGGCAGTCGTTGTAGTTGGCGAAGAACCTTATGCGGAATTTTTCGGGGATATAGGAGGTGAAATGAATTTGTTCCAATTAACTCTTTCTGAAACACATCAACAGTATATAAATACTTACACAGAAAAAGGAATTAAAACTGTGGTTGTACTTATTTCTGGAAGGCCTTTGGTTACAACCCCACAAATTGAGCAGAGTGATGCTTTTGTGGCAGCCTGGTTGCCGGGTTCCGAAGGAGATGGAGTTGCAGAGGTTCTTTTTGGTCTTTTTGACTTTAAAGGAAAGCTTCCTCATTCTTGGCCCAAATCAGTAGAGGATTTTAAAGGAAAATTTGGCCCCAATTTTTGGGATGATTCGATTGAACCACTTTTCCCATTTGGATATGGACTTAATTATCAAAAAAGCAAAAGCACATAAATTAGGATAAAACTTAAAATAACCATGTCATGAATTTGGCGCACATCAAATCAGTATGCATAGGAATGGCTTTATTGGCGGCTTTTTCATGCAATAACAAATCAACAGAGAAGGAAACCATTAACTCATCAAATCAAAAAATAGTGACTGCAAAAGAAATTCTAGGAAACCCAGCTTATCAGGCGATTTCATATGAAGGATACCGGGCAAAATCCAGGGATATTCAACCAAGCATAGCTCAGCTTAAGGAAGATATGCGAATACTATCTGCTATGGGGATTAAAATACTCCGTACTTACAATGTTCAGTATGCCCATGCTTCCAATCTACTAAAAGCTATTAGTGAGATGAAAAGTGAGAATCCTGATTTTGAAATGTATGTAATGTTGGGAGCATGGATTGATTGTAAAAATGCTTGGACTGACCAAGAACCGGACCATGACGTAGAAAGTGAGCAAAACGAAGGAGAAATCAATCGTGCCGTGGCTTTGGTAAATCAATACCCTGATATTGTAAAAGTGCTAGCAGTGGGCAATGAAGCGATGGTAAAATGGGCTACTAGTTATTTTGTCCAACCATCTGTGATTTTAAAATGGGTTAACTACCTACAAGATTTGAAAGTCAAGGGAGAGCTTCCTAAGGACCTTTGGATCACTAGTTCAGATGATTTTTCCTCATGGGGAGGTGGAGATCCCATGTACCATACTGAAGATCTTGCTGAATTAGTAAAAGCTGTGGATTATATTTCAATGCATACCTATCCTTACCACAACACCCATTATAATCCGGATTTTTGGAGAGTACCTTTGGAAGAATCCAAACTATCAGAAATTGAGAAAGTCGATGCAGCGATGCTTCGTGCCCTTGATTTTGCAAAAGCTCAATATGACTCCGTTTCCAATTACATGAAAAGTCTGGGAGTTGATAAGCCAATACATATCGGAGAAACGGGCTGGGCCACTATATCAGATGGATTATACGGGCCTGATGGTTCCCATGCCACTGATGAATATAAGCAAGCGCGCTATTACCAACTGATGCGAGAATGGACAAATGAAGCAGGTATTTCTTGTTTCTTTTTTGAAGGGTTCAATGAACCGTGGAAAGATGCTGGAAACCCAATAGGTTCAGAAAATCATTTTGGATTATTAACAGAAACAGGTCAAGCTAAGTATGTGCTATGGGATTTGGTTGATCAAGGAATTTTTGAAAATCTGAGTCGAGACGGCAATCCAATAGTGAAGACTTACGATGGAGATGAGGAAGCGCTTTTAAAGGATGTAATGGCGCCTCCGGCAAAATAAATTTTAAGCTTATAAAAATTATATCTAATCAATTAACCACTTAACCCTTAATAAAATGTCAACTGCCGTGAAAACTGTGCCGATGGGCCAAAAAATAGCTTTTGGTGTGGGTATGTTAGCCAATCAAATGTTCCCTGCTTCATTAGGGATATTTATGGTGGTCTTGGTGCAGAACTTGGGATTCCCGGGATGGATGTGGGGCATCGTCTACTTTCTTCCCCGAGTCCTTGATGCTGTAACGGACCCCATTATGGGCTTTATCTCAGACAACACCAGATCGGTCTGGGGAAGGCGGAGACAATATGTGTTTCTCGGTGCCATTGTCATGGGGCTAGCTTTTTCAGTGATGTGGCAGCTTTATGGAGATAACAGTGTAAATTATAATTTCATCTATTTCCTTTTGGGCTCTTTTGCCTTTTACATTGGGTTAACCATTTTTAGTGTACCCTACGTGGCAATGGGCTATGAGATGAGTGAGGATTTCCATGAGCGCACTCAAATTATGGCTATTGCTCAGTGGATTGGTCAGTGGGCTTGGGTAATAGCTCCTTGGTTTTGGGTAATCATGTACGAACCAAGTTGGTTTTCCAGTCCAGAAGCAGCTACCCGTGAATTGGCAGTTTGGGTAGCAGTCATTTTTTCACTTTGTGCGATGGTTCCGGCCATTTTTATTCCCAGCAAATCCACTAAAAATGAAAACTTCTCGCCGCTTACCTTTAATGCAATTGGAGATAGTCTTTCTCAAATAGTTAGAGGGTTCAAAGAAGCTTTCTCTTCTAGACCTTTTCGAAAACTGTGTATTTCCACATTCTTTATATTCAATGCTTTTAATACCGTAGCGGGTTTCGTCTTTTTCATCGTTGTATGGTATTTGTTTAGCGGTGATGCTGGTGCAGCTGGTTATTGGACACCTATTTTTGGAAGTGTTGGTGCCTTGGTAACCACCTTTATTGTGATCCCAATCGTGGCATGGATGTCCCGAAAAATTGGAAAGAAAAACGCCTTTATGGTTTCACAAGGCATCGCTTTAATCGGTTATGCTTCCCTGTGGTTTTTATTTGTACCAGGTAAACCTTGGATGTTCATATTTTCGCTTCCTTTTCACTCATTTGGGATCGGTAGTCTTTTTGTCCTGATGATGTCTATGACAGCAGATGTGATCGATCTTGATGAATTGAATTACGGGGTTCGGAGAGAAGGTGTATTCGGAGCCATTTATTGGTATATGGTGAAGTTTGGATTTGCTATTGCAGGAGGCTTGAGTGGTGTGATTTTGACTGTTGTAGGTTTTGATGGAAATGCAGCCGTTCAGCCTGAAGGAGCTGTGGATGGTTTGAGAATGTTCTTCTCAGGGCTACCCATGTTAGGAACCATAGCGGCCATGTATCTCATGCATGACTATGATGTTGATGAAGAAAGAGCAAATCAAATTCGCGAAGAGCTTAAAAAACGTAAAGAAAAGAAGAATACTCCTGAAACTCCTTATACCCCCTATCAAGTTGAAAACCCAATTTCTTTAACTCAGGAGGATGAAGCGGCAATTGCTAAACTTCAAGAGAAATTTGCTAACAAATCGACCTCCGAAATAAAAGCTATGTTTTCCCAAATTCTTCACGACGGATTTCATGGCTTATGTTTTAGCCCTTATCTCGAAGGGCAAAACATTGGAGATACCCTGTCGGAGGAACAGATCAAACGAAGGATGGAAATCATTGCTCCACATACTCGATGGGTACGCTCTTTTTCCTGTACAGATGGAAACGAACTGATTCCAAAAATAGCTCGCGAAAAAGGCTTAAAAACCATGGTCGGCGCTTGGTTAGGTACCGATAAAGCTAAAAATGAGGCTGAAATAGCACAACTCATAAGTCTTGCCAAGGATGGATTTGTTGATATTGCCGTGGTGGGTAATGAGGTATTACTCCGCAATGAACTCACGAAGGATGAAGTACTAGACTATTTAAAAGTGGTAAAGCAGGCTTTACCAAATGTTCCGGTAAGCTATGTGGACACTTACTTCCTGCTCTCACAACAACCGGAAATAGTTGCAAACTGCGATTTAATCCTTGCCAACTGTTATCCATTCTGGGAAGGTTGTAACATCGATCAGGCGCCTGTGTATTTGCAAAAAATGTACGAAACAATTAAAAAGGCAGCTGGCGGCAAAGAGGTTATCATCACCGAAACAGGTTGGCCGGATTCAGGAGAAAAAATGCAAGCTGCAATACCTTCTCCCGAAAATTCAATGAAGTACCTTATTGCATCCAATGATTGGGCGCAAAAAGAAGATATAGCTTTATTCACATTCTCCTCATTTGATGAACCATGGAAAGTGCACCATGAAGGAGAAGTCGGACAAAGCTGGGGAATTTGGAATAAAAACGAAATCTTAAAATACTGATCACTATGTCATTTAACCCTGACAAAATTTTAGCTCTTGCAGGAAGAAACCTGCATGGAATTTCCAGAGAAGAATTAACCGATTTATACCAAGCACTACTTCAAGAGGGCATGCATGGCCTTTGCTTTAGTCCTTATGTTGAGGGACAGCAACCGGGCGATACCCTAACCGAAGAACAGGTTCGTAGGCGACTTGAAATCATCCGACCCTATACCAAATGGGTTCGTTCTTTTTCCTGTACGGAAGGGAATGAGCTAATTCCAATTATTGCAAAAGAAATGGGTATGAAAACCTTGGTGGGTGCCTGGTTAGGGAAAGACGACCAGATTAATCAGGAAGAAGTTGAGGGGCTTATCCGGTTAGCAAATGAAGGATATGTAGACATTGCTGCTGTGGGAAATGAGGTTATGTATCGAAAAGATCTCACAGAAGATGAATTATTGAACTTTATTCAAAAAGTGAAACAAGCGCTTCCAAAAACAGTGGTTGGCTATGTGGATGCATATTATGAGTTTGAACATCGACCTCGAATTACAGAAGCCTGTGATGTGATTCTAGCCAATTGCTATCCTTATTGGGAAGGATGTGCTTTGGATTATTCTTTATTATACATCAAGGATATGTATAATCGTGCTGTTAAGGCTGGAAACGGCAAAAAAGTAATCATCACCGAAACAGGTTGGCCAAGTCAGGGAACACCACTTTATGGAGCTGTTCCTTCAGATGAAAACTTCATGAAATACTTTATCAATATCCAAACCTGGTCAAAATTGGACGACATTCCTGTCTTTTACTTCTCCTCTTTTGATGAGTCTTGGAAAGTGGGTGCTGAAGGTGATGTGGGAGCTTACTGGGGTATTTGGGAAAAAGATGAGCAGTTGAAATATTAAAACCAAAGAATGGAAAGTAAAAAGTAAACATTAAAAATTTACTCAACATAGCTCTAGAATCCGGATTCTCACTTATTTCTAACTATCACTGATAGTAAAATAAGTAAGAGTCTGGATATTTTTTAATTAGATGGTTGAAAATTAATTCCTTTGAAATTCTTCAAGCCTAACACCATAATCATATTGCAAGTCTTCATGTAAAGCGGAAATTAATTTCTCCACTTTTCCAATTTGAATATCAAATAGGTTTTGAATGACAGGATGACGGTGCTTGAGGTAGCCATACTCTTTCAATCGTTCGCAGAAAAAAAGAATTACTTCTATTTGATCTTCTTTTCGCTTACTCAATTTGAGCAGTTTGTTCATTTTCCTGCGAATGGCTTGGGCAGATTTTTTTGCATAATAGCGATGTTGTGTATTGGCTTTTTGAAATTCTAATTCCAACTCTTCTGTAGCCATCTCCACAAAAAGATGAGGGCTTTCTTTTTCATGAAGTTTAAAGAATAAATATGCTTTATTGTCCCTTGAAAACTTGGCTAGTTCACTTATTAATTCAATCAACTCCTTGTCATCAAATAAGGCTAATTCTTTCTTCAGTTGAGCTAAACTTGGAAATTGCATGAAAGTCTATCACATTAATTGAAACAAAAAGATGGTGAGCATTCCCCACGCTGTTCCAGTCACCATACTTAGAATTGCCAACAATACAGCATGAGGCATTAAATCTTTTCGATAGGCTGCTGTCACAGCTGGAGCGGTTGAAATACCTCCCAAATTAGCCATGGAAGCAATGGGAACCCAAATTAAATTCAGGTTTATTACTTTGGAAACAATAAGCATTCCTATAAAATGCAGGATTAACCATAAAATGACAATGCCTACAAATATCCAGGGTAAGGTCAAATTACTGAAATCCAATTTCAAGCCTAAGATTGCCATAACAAGCACAATTCCAATACCGCCCAACTTGAGAGAAAACGAAGTATTCCTAATAGGGAGGATATTCCCTAAAGCTAAACCCACAAGGGAAAGTACAATTACCGTGTTCAAAAATGATAGCTGAACATAAAAGGTAAGTAAGGCTAACCCTGAAAAAATTAGGATCACAAAGACCGGACGTATTTTAGTCCCTTTTTGGTAGCCCGAATCACTCGAGAGATTTTCTGGGATTCTATCTTGTATACCCAAAAGAAGA
>JABXHZ010000088.1 GCA_013373335.1 Cyclobacteriaceae bacterium
AGGAATTCGACTCAGTAGTTCAGAGGGAGTTTTTTTCCTCAAATTGAATTTTGACCACGAGAAAGAAATCCTAATTCGGGAATCTCAGGGCCTGAATTTACTTCGCCAATCAACTTTTTTAAAAGTCCCCGAAGTTTATGGATTTGGGAGAATTGAAGATTACAATTATTTACTCACTGAATTTATCCCTAGCGGTAGAAAGGCTCCTAACTATTGGGAAAATCTGGGAATTGGTCTCGCTCACCTCCACCTCACTCAGAAAGAACACTTCGGGCTGGATCAGGATAATTTTATCGCATCCCTTCACCAAAGAAATCTTCAAACCGACAATTGGCTGGATTTTTTTATCGAACAGCGCTTAGAACCACTTCTTGGAAAAGCCTATTTTGACCGCCTTATCCCTTTGGACTTCCTAAAAAGGTTCCAAGAAATTTATCCCAAGCTTCAAGGGCTTTTCCCCGAAGAAGCTCCTTCTTTGGTACATGGTGATTTATGGTCAGGAAATGTAATCATACACGATGATGGCCAACCTTGTCTGATCGATCCGGCTGTTTATTTCGGACATAGGGAAATGGATTTAGCCTTTAGCAGGCTCTTTGGAGGCTTTGACTCCCAATTTTACGAAGCCTATGAATCGGTTCTTCCTCTAGAGGAAGGGTTTGAATACCGAATGGGGGTATATAATCTCTATCCCCTCTTGGTTCACCTTAATTTGTTTGGATCGGCCTATCTTCCGGGGATTGAAAAGATTGTCAACCGATTCCAATAATGAATTTAGAAATCAGACCATTCAGCCCTCAAGATTCAGAAGCGATCCTGACAATCATCAATGATTCCATAAAAAATACCTCCCACAATTATGACTATTTTCCAAAAACGCTGGAAGAGACACAGCGGAATTTTAAGGAAAAACTCAATGAGGGATATCCGGTTTTAGTTGGGAAATTGGATAAAAAAGTCTGTGGCTATGCTACGTATGGGAAGTTCAGGTCGAAGCCAGGATATAGCCGGACTTTGGAGCATACCATTTATCTCAATGCTGAGGCCCAAGGTAAAGGCTTAGGGACCCAATTGATGCATCAACTGATCGAAAAAGCTAAATCCCAAGGATATCATGTGATGATTGCGGGAATGGACTCAGAGAATACAGGGAGTTATCGTTTTCATCAGCGTCTTGGATTCCGGGAAGTGGCTAGAATTCCTGAAGTTGCATTCAAATTTGATAAGTGGCTAACCTTGATCTTTATGCAGCTTATTCTGGATAAAGAGAAATAGCCGGCTGTTATCAATTAATTAGCCAAGCTTCACTTTTTTCCCTGTTTGAACAGCCTCATAAATTGCGTCGATGATTACCATATCTTTTAAACCTTCCTCTCCATCTACAGGAATCATCGGTTTTTTACCCTCCAAAATAATTTGTGCCATTTCATCCATTTGGGTTGTTTGATGGGTAATGTGTTCAGCCTCAATCGGTCCTTGATTCGTCCAAGCCTGAATGGGACCATAGCCTGTAGAAGGCTGCATTTCTGCAAACCCCTTAGTGCCATTTAAGAAAAATTTATCCAAATTATTGAGAGCATAGGTAGACAAGCAGGAAGCTACAGCACCTGAAGGAAATCCCATTTGAAAAGTAATTGTTTCGTCGACCCCTTCTTTAAATTTGACAGGATCTGTTTTTACTTCCTGAGCAGTTACCCAAATCGGTTCTTCTCCCAACATATATCGAGCACCATTGACTGAATAAATCCCAATATCCATCATCGATCCTCCTCCTGCTAAGTCTTTGTTTAATCTCCATTGATTAGGATCACCGATTATGAAACCACTTAAGCCCTGAAAAAAGAGCGTTTTCCCAAATTGTCCGGCTCTTTGCCTTTTGACTACCTCTAAGGTTTTCGCCTCAAAGTGCATTCTATACCCAATCAATAAATGAACTCCGGCTTTTTTACAAGCATCGACCATTTCTTTTCCTTCGGCTGCATTAAGTGCCATAGGTTTTTCACAAATCACATGCTTTCCAGCCTCGGCCACTCGAATGGAATACGGTTTATGAAGTGAATTAGGAGTGATTACATAGACTGCATCGATATCGGGATTATCCTTGATCTGATCAAAATTTTCATAGTTGTAGCAATTCTTTGAAGGGATACCATATTTCTCCTTCCAACTTTCAATTTTGGAAGGGGTGCCACTGATAAGGCCAACTAGTTTAGCTCGTTTACAATCACGCATAGCTTCAGCCACACGAGTGCCATAACTTCCTAATCCCATAATCGCCACTCGAAGAACCTTATCTTCCTTGGGAAAAATGGATCCTGAAAAACTTTCTGCAAAAGGTAAATTGACAGCTGCTAAAGTGGTGAGACCTGCCTTCTGAATAAATTGTCTTCGAGTTTGCATGGGTTTAGGGTTTAAATGAACTCTATTAAGATACTAAACTTTTTCTTGGTCTTCGATTTTTCGGCGAACAGCCTGAAAAGTATTTCGTGTGGTCTGTTCCAACAGAAGATCATAACCTTCCAGAAGCGGCTCACTATCTATCTTTTTGTAATTCAAAATTGTCAGAAGTTCTAGACCGGAATTAAACCGGATTTCAAAATCGTTTTTTAACTGATTCAGTAATCGCTCCAGTTTAAACAATTCATCATCGATAACTACCGAAACACTAATTGCCGAAAGTTGCAGCATATTAACACGGAGCTTTAAAGCTTTCAGTCGGTCATAAATTTGGTGAATATGTCCCTCATCAATAAAAGTGAAATCGGTCACTTTAAATGTGATCAAAATTTGATCTTTCTTAAGAATAAAGGCCGGAACCTCCTGATTTGAAGCCTGTCCATGAATCTTTGTCCCACCAGCGTCAGGATTTAAAAATGATTTCACAAAAAGCGGAATACCTTTATTTGCGAGGGGCTTGATGGTTTTAGGATGAATGACAGACGCACCAAAATAAGTCATCTCAGCAGCCTCCTTATAGCCGAGTTCGTCAAACTTTTGGGTTTCGGGAAAAATCTTTGGGTCCGCATTCAAAACTCCAGGAACATCCTTCCAAATTGTAACTGAAGCCGCATCTAAGGAAGAAGCTAAAATTGCTGCTGAAAAATCAGACCCTTCCCTTCCCAAAGTGGTGGTCTGACATTTTGCTTCCCTTCCAATAAAACCTTGTGTAATAACTGGAAATTGATCCAAAATGGGATTCAGAATCCGCTTACTTTGTTTTCGGGTCTTTTCCCAATCTACCTTTGCAAACCGAAAATCCGATGAAGTCTGGATCAATTCTCTGGCATCTTGCCAAACGACCACCAAATCCTGACTACATAAATATTCGGCAATGATTCTAGTCGAAATTAATTCCCCAAAGGAGACTATTCGATCGTAGGATTCGTCATAATTACTAGGAGTAATAGATGTCTGAAGTTGGTTTTGAAGTTGGGAAAATAAATTATCGATTCGGGGAAAAACCGGATGATCTTTTGGAAAAAGCTGCTGACAAATCTCCAAATGAAAATTCTTTAAAATTGTACATTCTTTAGAATATTCTAAATTTTTCATTCTTAGTCGAATCAGATTTTCTAGGGTATTGGTTGTTTTCCCCATTGCGGAAACCACTAAAACTATCCGATTTCGCAATCGATTACGCAAAATTTCAGTTAAGTTTTTGATAGAATCAGCATCTTTAATAGATGCGCCTCCAAATTTGAAAATGATTGTTTTTGTCATTCGATTTTCTTCCTAATTTCGAGAAGATATAAACCCAAATATTGTACTTTTCTAATAATGAAAATCAATCCTTACCAACCTGACCAAACGGGCATGGCCTATTCGGTTGGGACCACTTTAGATCGCTTTATCAAACTTAAACAAAGCGATTTTCCTTTCGCATCTGGCGAACTTTCCCAACTTCTTCGGGACATTGCACTCGCCGCAAAGATCGTAAATCGTGAAACTAATCGAGCTGGACTTGCCAATATTGGAGGAGCCTTTGGCCAAACCAATATTCAAGGTGAAGAACAACAAAAGCTGGACGTCATCGCCAATATCCGATTCATGCGAGCACTCAGTAAAGGTGGCGAAGTCTGTGCCATAGTTTCAGAAGAAGAGGATGCCGTAGTGGATTTGCAAAATAAATCCGGAAAATATGTTGTAGCCATTGATCCATTGGATGGAAGCTCCAACATTGATGTAAATATCAGTATCGGAACGATTTTTTCGATTTATCGAAGAAAAACACCAGTCGGGAGCCCTATCCAAATGGAGGATATCATGCAGCTAGGCTCTGAACAAGTCGCGGCAGGTTATGTTTTGTACGGGTCCTCGACCATGTTGGTATACACCACGGGGTTTGGAGTTAACGGTTTTACGTATGAAACTAGTCTTGGAGAATTTTTTCTCTCTCATCCTCAAATTCAGGCTCCTTCTTCAGGAAAGATCTACTCAATCAATGAGGGATTGGAAAGGGATTGGCAGGATGGCATAAAAAGCTATGTAGACCAATGCAAAGAGAATCGATTTGCAGCCCGTTACATAGGTTCTTTAGTTGCTGACTTTCACAGAAACCTTCTAAAAGGAGGTATTTACCTATATCCGGCCACGAAGAAAAATCCAAATGGCAAATTGCGCCTTTTATATGAAGCAAATGCATTAGCATTTATCGCCGAACAGGCTGGTGCAAAAGCAAGCGATGGGCATAGGCGAATTCTTGACATTTTTCCAGAATCCCTTCATCAACGCACCCCTTTATTGATAGGCTCCTCAGACTTGGTCGAAGAAGCCATACGACATATCCAAATTGCAAAAGAACAGGCAGCAGTCTAAAATAATCCTCCATTCAGATTACCATATATGTACTAACTTGCGGCTCGTATTGAATACAAACGAACCATGAAAAAATCGCATCTACTAGTTCTTGTCGCAGGATCTATTTTGGCCTTTACTGCTTGCTCACCAAAGGAAGAAGTTGAAGTTCCTAAGCCAATTGATCCCACCTATGCCCAACAAACGGAGAAACATCTGATCAAAGTGGACACCCTGTTTACCGAATTGGAAAGCCCGTGGGGGATGACTTGGCTTTCTGATGGAAGAATGCTAATAACTGAGAGAAAGGGAGAAATCTTGATCTTCGAAAATGATCAATTCACCGGACAAAAAGTACAAGGTCTTCCAAAGGTCCATGAAGTAAATCAAGCCGGTCTTCTTGACGTGGCAGTTCATCCGAATTACGAAGAAAACGGCTGGATTTACATTGCTTATGCCAAACCTTTTGAAGATGATAAAAAAGGCGCTTTGACCATCATGCGATTCAAACTTGATGAAAATAATCAGGCCATCAATCAGGAAGAATTGATCGTGGCTATGCCTGAGTGGGAAGGTGGAAGACACTTTGGAAGTAGAATCGTCTTTGACAATGAAGGTTATCTCTATTTCTCTAATGGAGACAAAGGAAATAAACCAGAAAACGCTCAAGACCTTACCAATGCACATGGAAAGATTCATCGAATCCATGATGACGGACGGATTCCCAGCGATAATCCTTTTGTGAATGAACCGGATGCTGTAGCATCCATTTGGTCTTATGGGAACAGAAATCCTCAAGGATTATATTTTGATAAAGTGAATAATCGACTTTGGGAAACGGAACATGGTCCTATGGGAGGCGACGAATTGAATTTGATTGAAAAAGGGAAAAATTACGGTTGGCCAGTAATTACTTACGGAATCAATTATAACGGAAAACCGATTACGGATATTACAGAAAAAGAAGGAATGGAGCAGCCTGTTACTTACTATGTGCCTTCAATCGCAACCTGTGGAATGACCATGGTAACTTCCGACCGATATCCTGGATGGAAAGGAGATATTCTGATCGGTGCCCTCGCAAAAATGCATATCAACCGAGTAGATATGGAGGGCGCGGAAGCTTTATCACAAGAGATTATGTTTCAAGATCTAGGACGGGTACGGCAGATTTCTGAAAGCCCCGATGGCTACCTGTATGCCATTACCGAAGGCACTGGCCTTTTGGTGAAATTACTTCCTGTTGAATAAAAAGGAATAGGCTGTCTGAGCTTTAATTAATAGTAGCTCTATTCTTATACAAAATCCACATCTACATTGAAGGGGTACTTCATCAAAAACTGAAGTGCCTCTTCAATTCCAAGTTCTTCAAATAATACCCGATATAAATTTTCCGTAATTGGGGCACGAAGATCTGCTGACTCCAGGAAGCCTTTGATGATTTTAACGGTATTTATTCCTTCTGCAACTTCTTCCATGTCCGACAAAATCTCTGCTAATTTTTCTCCTTTTGCTAAGCGATAACCAACAGTAAAGTTTCTTGAATTGACTGAATTACAGGTAGTCACAAGATCTCCGACTCCAGCTAAACCAAAAATCGACTTAACACTCCCGCCAAGAGCTTTGCTCAAGTGAACCATTTCGACCATGCCCCTGGATATCAATAGTCCTTTGGCATTTTCACCCAAGCCTAACCCGGCTAATGCTCCGGCAGCAATAGCGATGATATTTTTCAACACACCACTAAGTTCAACACCGATAATATCTGAATTCCCATAAACCTGAAAACGCTCCGTTCGAAGTAAGCGCTGACCTTCCAAAATCACCTCATTGAACTTCGAGGCTATAACCGTGGCAGCAGGTTGATATAATGCTAATTCTTTCGAAATATTGGGTCCAGCCAAACAGCCCACACGAACAGCCACGGTCTCCTTTTGGAGCACCTCACTCATGGTTAAGATTCGGTTTCGATTAATACTTTTCAGAGAATCCAAATCCTTCCCTTCAGGCAGGTCCAAACAAAGACCTTTTGTACCATGAATGACTAGGTGATAGGGCTGTAAAAAAGGAGCGAATTTTCTTGCAACTTCCTGAAAACCTGAACTTGGAACCATGAAAAATATAGTATGGCAGGAATCACAGAGCTCTTCAGGATCATGAGTAGCCCGAATTGAGGGGTCAAAATCCCGATTTTGAGTTCTGTGAAATTGATTGATTTCCTGAACTACTTCTTCCTTACGAGCATACACCAAAACTTTGTTTTTTTCAGCCAACATGTTCGCGATGAC
>JABXHZ010000450.1 GCA_013373335.1 Cyclobacteriaceae bacterium
CCCCAACGTCCATTCAAAATCTGAATTTCTGGATTTTCATCGAAGGATTTGATATGCTTCTTTGCATCTGCTTCCCGTTTGTCCTGTATAAGTTGAATTGCTTCCTCTTCTGTAATACTTAGCGGATCTTGGTCTTTCTTCAAGGAAACAAAGTTGCCATCATGACGAATATAAGGTCCAAACCTGCCGATTGCAGCCACCATCTTTTTCCCTTCAAACATTCCCACATCACGAGGAAGTTTGAAAAGTTCAAGCGCGTCTTCCAAACTGATATTTTCGATGAATTGCCCTTTTTTCAAGCTGGCGAATTTCTTGTCTTCATCCTCATTATCCCCAATTTGAACCAGCGGTCCAAAACGACCCAATCGCGCTGTAACAGGTTTTCCATTTTCAGGATGGTTACCTAAGAATCGACTGGAGTTGACATCTTGACGAGAGACTTGCTCTGTCTCTTCCACACTGTGATGGAATTTTCCGTAGAAATTGTCAATCATATCCTGCCAATCCTGTCCGCCTGCTGCAATATCATCAAATTCCTTCTCCACTTTGGCGGTAAAGTTATAGTCGATCACATTGGGAAAATGCTCCACCAAGAAATCATTTACTACCATGGCAATATTGGTTGGGAAAAGTTTCTGCTTTTCAGCACCTGTAATTTCTGTCTTGGTTGATTCCTTGAATTCCCCGTCAGTAATTACCATTTCAAGGTACTTTCTTGGAGTCCCTTCTCGACTTTCTTTGATGACGTATTCCCGTTTTTGAATGGTTGAAATAGTCGGTGCGTAAGTAGATGGACGTCCGATTCCAAGCTCTTCCAATTTTTTAACCAAACTTGCTTCTGTATACCGTGGCGCAGGTCTTGTAAAGCTTTCCTTTCCTTTTATTTCTCGAAGCTGGAGTGACTGACCAATCTGCATCGGAGGAAGCAGGGCTTTGTTTTGGTTGTCATCCTCCTCATGATCGTCATCGGTTGACTCCATGTAAACCTTCAAAAATCCATCAAATTTGATCACTTCTCCATGCGCTGAAAGCGTCAAGTCGGAGTTGGAAATTTGAATAGTGATATTGGTTTTTTCAAGTTGAGCATCAGCCATCTGCGAGGCTATTGCCCGCTTCCAAATTAACTCATACAGTCGTTGTTCGTTCCGATCTCCACTGACTTCAGGTGTGGAGAAATCAGTCGGACGAATCGCTTCGTGTGCCTCCTGAGCCCCTTCTGATTTGGTGGTGTATTTTCTTGCTTTGTGATATTGATCTCCGAATTCATTCTTGATAGCTGATTCGGCAGACCGCATAGCTTCTTCGGATAAGTTTACACTATCCGTTCGCATGTAAGTGATTTTCCCAGCTTCGTAAAGCTTTTGGGCTACCGACATGGTTTGAGCTACTGAAAAGTACAATTTCCGAGAGGCTTCCTGCTGAAGGGTGGAGGTGGTAAATGGGGGAGCAGGAGATTTTTTGGCAGGTTTTTTTTCAAGGTTTCCTACCGAAAATTCTGCTTTAAGGCAAGCTTTGAGAAAGTCCTCTGCCTCTTCCTTCGTTTCAAATTTTTTGGGTAATTCAGCTTGGAATCCTTTGCCGTCAACTTCAAACTGAGCTGTAATTCGGAAAGAGGATTTAGCTTGAAAGGCCTCAATTTCACGTTCCCGCTCTACAATTAGACGGACAGCAACCGACTGAACCCTTCCAGCTGAAAGACCAGTTTTGATCTTTTTCCAAAGGACAGGAGATAGCTCAAAACCCACTAGCCGATCTAAAATTCTTCTTGCCTGCTGTGCATTTACCAAGTCGTAATCTATTCCTCTGGGATTTTCAATAGCACGTTGGATCGCGTTTTTAGTGATTTCCCTAAAAACTATCCGCTTGGTATTTTCGTCTTTCAGTTTTAAGACTTCTTTCAGATGCCAAGAAATGGCTTCTCCTTCGCGGTCATCGTCACTAGCCAAGTAAATCGTGTCGGCATCCTTGACAAGATTTTTGAGATTTTTGATCACTTCCTTTTTATCCGGAGTGATTTCATAGGTTGGCTTGAAGCGGTTATGGATATCAATGGCCTTGTCGCCTTTGGGCAAATCTCGAATGTGTCCATAGCTGGACGTTACCTTGAAATCTTTACCAAGGTATCCTTCAATGGTTTTTGCTTTTGCAGGGGACTCGACAATGACAATATTTTTGGACATAAAAATTTCAGAATTAGGCCTAAGGGCTTGTTTTGAAAAGCTAAAAATAGAAGGCATTGTTTTCACCTGCAACTATTAAATTTTCAGGTGATCAGATGGAAGGATTCTTGTGCCAAATTTTAGAGTTAAAATTTTGAAAAATTTAGATCTATGAAACGATTATTTTTAATGAGACATGGAGAAGCTAGTTTCTCTGCAGATTTGGATTTTGATCGAACTTTGACCCCAAAAGGTAAAAGCAAGGTTTCCCAAGTTGCTGCCCGTCTCAATCAATTGGCTCCTGAAATTGGGAAAGTTTACTGTTCACCTGCACAGCGAACAAAAGAAACTTCCGGTATTGTTGCAGAAAGGGTTTTATTCAAGAATCATGAATTTGTTCGATCTATCTACGATGGGGATTTGCAGGACCTGATGGATATTTTGGAAAATAGTTCGCCTGAAGTCAATGAAGTGATGATTATTGGACATAATCCTCTAATAAGTATGCTTGCTGCCAATCTAAGTGATGGGGATTATTTGAATATGCAACCCGGCGATTTGATGTACTTAGAATTTCCCTTGGATTCCTGGAAATTGATCACTTTTGGAAGTGGGATTTTATGTGAGGTAATCAGTTAAAGGAGGGTGGATTAAAAAAATCAAAATTTTCAATCCATCTATTTTTCGAAGAATTATTGTCGATCCAAAGATTCTAAGGTTTCTTTTCTAATCAATTTGATTAGCTTTTGAAGTGCTTTTTCAAACTTATTTCTTTATCATACAAGAAATTCTAAAACATATGATACGATTTCAATCATCAAGCTACTCGCTCAAAAGCAGGTTGCTATCTATTTTCCCCATTTTCTTTGGGCTTTTTATACTGTCTTCTTGTTC
>JABXHZ010000300.1 GCA_013373335.1 Cyclobacteriaceae bacterium
CAAATCGAAGCCTCACTGGAGCGGGTTCGTGCCAGAGCTATGGCTATGCATCAGACCGATGAGCTTACCGATGTGCTCTGCGTGCTCTTCGAGCAATTTGATCTTCTTGGGATCAACCCAGTATTGACACACCTTACATTATTTGATGAAGAAAATGAAACCTTCAGCATTCGACTGACAACCACCGCTGATAATGGGGTGGTTGCAGAACAATTGATCGACATTCATGCCATTGAGGCCTGGAAGCAGGCTTTTGAGCAATGGAAAAACTGTGAACCCAATTCTGTAAATACTATTGATTACGCTCCAGAAGATCTGCCCTATCTATGGGATTTACTGTCCGAGGTAATGGCCGCATTACCAGAAGGACACAAAATAAATCCAACAGACTTCCCTGGTGGTTTATTTACCACACAAGGCCACTTCCAATTTGGATACCTAGGTTTCAATCATTCTAGAAAAGCCACCGAAGAAGAAAAAAGTATCATCAGCCGATTTGCCCGCGAATTTGGCCGTACGTATCAGCGCTTTTTGGATTTGGAAAAAGCCGAATCACAGGCGAAGGAGGCTAAAATCGAGGCTGCCTTAGAAAAAGTCCGGGCGCGAACCATGGGTATGCAGTCCAGTGAGGAACTCCCGGAAGTAGCCAACCTACTCTTTATGGAAGTCCAAGGTTTGGGAATACCTGCATGGAGTTGTGGCTATTGCATTTTATTGGAGGATCGCAGATCGAGTACCTGCATTATGAGTAGTGAAGGCACCCTTCAAAAACCTTTTTTGCTCCCTCATTATGGAGAGGTTTCCTTCGAAGAATGGGATAAATTCATGCACAGTGAAAGAACCTTTTTCACTCAGGAATTGGGAGGAGAAGCCATTGAGAGTCACTACAATTTTATGAAATCCCTTCCTCAGTTAGGCCCCGTATTCCAAGAACTGCAGGATGCCGGATTGTCACTTCCAACTTATCAGATCAACCATCTCTGCAAATTCTCCCATGGGTTCCTGCTTTTCATTACCTATGAAAAAGTACCTAAGACCCATGATATTTTCCAGCGCTTCACCAAAGTTTTTGACCAGACTTACACACGATTCTTGGATCTTCAAAAAGCAGAAGCACAAGCTAGAGAGTCACAAGTTGAGGCTGCTTTGGAAAGAATTCGTTCCAGATCGATGGGGATGCAAAAAAGTGAGGAGTTGGTTGAAGTGAATAAAACGGTTATTCATCAAATAGAAAATTTAGGCATTCAATTATTCGGATTTGGCATCCATATATGTCATGAAGACGAACCTATATCCGAGGCATGGATGGGCGACCCTGTTGAGAAAGGTATTTTTGGTGGAGATAGGCAATTTTCAAAAATCATTTATGACCATACCCAGGACTGGTTTTCCGAAATCATGTACAAAAGCTGGAAAGAGGGTGAAACATTAATAGTGAAAAAATTAGAAGGTGAAGGTCTCATGGAGCATATGAGATATATGTTTACCATAATTCCTGATCCGACCATTTTTGAAAATTCTCCACCGCCAGAGTCATTAATCTACCACCTCTCCTTTTTCGAACAGGGCTTTTTTGTTTTTGTATCCAATCAACCTATACCGGAGAACCATAGCGTTTTCGTTCGATTTGCTAAAGTATTTGAGCAGACTTATACTCGATTCCTAGACCTCCAAAGAGCTGAAATTCAAGCAAGAGAAGCGCAAATAGAAGCCGCCTTAGAGCGGGTTCGTTCCCGTACCATGGGAATGCAAAAAGCAGAGGAATTGGGTGATGTGGCTACTGTTTTATTCAGTGAACTCAATTCTCTGGTTGATAATTTATGGACTTGCGGCTTTGTCCTCTGTGAAAAAAACCGCCAAGAAGATGAATGGTGGTTGAGCGCGACCAATGGTCTAATCGATCCCTTTTTCCTTCCAAATGTTGGAGACTACGCACATGAAAGTCTCTATGAAGGTTGGGAGAAAGGAGAAAGCTACCGAACCGTCACACTGGAAGACCAGCAACTCCAAAAGCATTACGATTGGTTGTTACAAATTCCCATTGCAGCGCAAATTTTTGAGGAAATGGAGGGTTCAGGTATTTCCCGCCCTAACTGGCAACGCTTACATGCCGCCTACTTCAAGACAGGGTACCTCGTCATTATTACCGAAGTTCCTTGCGGGGAGGAAGATATCTTTAAGCGCTTTGCTCAGGTATTTGACTTGACCTATACCCGATTCCTAGATCTTAAAAAAGCAGAAAATCAAGCACGGGAAGCCCAGATTGAGGCAGCCTTGGAAAAAGTCCGCTCCCGCTCCTTAGCCATGCAAGATCCCGAGGAATTGACCGAAGTAGCGCAGTTGCTTCGCGAAGAAATGGGTATTCTGGGAGTAGAGGAATTGGAAACCAGCTCCATTTACATCCATGATGAAACCAGTAATCTGACCCAGTGCTGGTTCACGATAAAAAACAGTCAGAACCCTGCAAGAAGTGTTTCCGATCAGATGGTGCTTGATCTTAACGATACTTGGGTAGGTCAACAAATGCTGAAGTTCTATCGGTCTAAAGAGAAAAAAGCATCCATTCTGATGAAGGGAGTACAACGAATCGAATGGATTCGATACTGTGAAAGTAAATCTAAGCTTCTTGGGAAAAGTGAATTCTACGGAGAAACAATTCCTGAGCGTACCTATCACCTCTATAAATTTTCAGACGGATTCATAGGCGCAGCCTCCTCAGGTTCCATCTCAGCGGAAAGTTGGGATTTAATGAGAAGAGCCACAGCAGTATTTTCATTTGCTTTTACACGCTTTCAGGATCTCCAGGTAGCACAAGCCAGTGCCAAAGCTGCCCGAAGACAAGCCTCCTTAGATCGGGTTCGCGCGGATATTTCAGCCATGCGAACAACTGCCGATTTGGATAAGATTACGCCACTTTTGTTCAAAGAGCTTAACGCAATGGAAA
>JABXHZ010000099.1 GCA_013373335.1 Cyclobacteriaceae bacterium
AGAAGCAGAAAAGTAGAAGTAAGAATGGTTTTTGTCATCATTGGTAAGGTAGGATTATTCTAAGCTTGAAGTTAAGCTTCCCATATATGAGTAGTAGCGGGTTTCTACTCGTTAACTTTTCGGTTTAGATATACGTCCACTTAATCATTTAGACCACTAAACTTAAGCACAGTGTTATGCTCAGTACTTTTTGTAATTACTTTTTTTGAAATTCTTCATCATTTTTCCAAAATCCTTGTCTTTCTTGCGTTTTTCAGCAACAGTTGATTCAAAGTGCTCTTTTTCGCGTTCCATTTTCAGGAAGTTTTGGTAGGATGAATTGTCTATTTCGCCACTTTGAACAGCTTTTAAAACAGCACAGCCGACTTCAGTGGTATGTGTACAATCTTTAAATTTACAGTCTTTGGACAGTTCAATTATTTTGCTAAATGTTAGTTCTAGTCCATCCTTAGCATCTGCGATCCCAACTTCTCTCATTCCTGGATTGTCTATAAGAATCCCTCCGTTTTCAAGAATTAATAATTCGCGATGACTTGTCACGTGTCGCCCTTTATTTGTACTGGAACTAATCGCATTGGTTTTCATCAATTGCTTACCCAATAAGTTGTTCAATAGGGTTGACTTTCCTACTCCTGATGAGCCTAACAAACAATAGGTTTTGCTTTTTTTAATAGTTTCTTCGACTTTTTCAAGTCCTTTTTGGGAGGTATTACTTATCGGGATGATCGGCACTTGTTTTACCCTTTCTTGAACTTTTCTAAGCAATTCTGATAATTCATTATCATTTATCAAATCAATTTTATTCAGAATGATAATTGGTTTTACGTTGGATGTATTACAAATAGTTAAATACCGTTCTATCCTGTTTATGTTAAAATCCCTGTCAACAGCTTGAACAATGAAGGCATAATCAATATTTGTTGCTATAATTTGCTTTTCCCCTTGTTTGCCCACGGCTTGTCTTTCAATAATTGTCTTTCTTGGGAAGAAAGCATGAATAAGTACTTTATTGTCGTCGTATTCAGAAATTGCAACCCAATCACCAACAGCGGGAAAATCAGCCCTATGATTTGCTGTAAAACGCAAGTTTCCTACAATTTCAGCATCATATTCTTTTTCAAGCGTTTTTACAACATATCTTTCTTTATGCTCTGAGATAACCCTTCCTACCCCAAAAGAATCCAGGTTTTGGTTTTTTCTGTAGTTTTCTAATTCTAAATTATATCCTAGATCCTCAAGTGTCATTTATCTTCTTTGTATAAAGCATAACGGTCTCGTATTACCCTCAGTTACGGGGATAAAAGTTAATGTTTTTCGGTCAGGAACTAGCGTTAGCAATTCCGGGTGGATTCTAGCCTACCCTGAGCTTGTCAAAGGGTAGTCGGATCCGCCGTAATTGCGGTTATACATTGTTGTAAATAGTAGTTTTTAATTTAATTAATATTTCTTATGTCCAACTCAAACCTTATTAATACTTGTTTTGTCTTTCATTTTATTAATTAACACAGTTCCTAAATACTCTTAAATTTCAAAGGCTTAAGAAAAATTAGCTATCATTATCAGTATAATGCTTATCAATGTTGAAATTGAAAAACCTTTAATTAAATCTTTTCTTTTTTTGAAAAAAGAAAAAATCAAAAGAGGTAAAGGAGCAAACAATAATATTACAAGAATTATAGAGACAAAATCATTTGTCATAAAAAAACTTATACTATATAATAATTCGGATAATTCGTTTTTTCCTTGTGTTTCTTTTCCGATGATTAGATTCACAACTATAAAAAAAACTATTATTGAAATAATGTGGATTAAAGGGATTTTAATATCTAATTTCTTCATTTTATTCGGTTTTCTATTGTTTACAACGTTCTCAGCTATAAGTAGTTGCGTGTCCCGATAGCTATCGGGATCAGAAGTAGGGGAGAATCTGTCTGCCGATAGACAGGCAAGCAATTACTTATAGCCATTGTTGTGCTTTCGTTATTTTTCCGTTGCTAGCTGAGTATTTATTTTCTGAATCAATTCCTGAGCTTCGTTTTTAACCCTGTTGAAATATCTTATCATTCCGCTTCTGCGGGAATAGTTTTCTTTCAGGAAATTCCTTCCTTCAATCGATTGGGCATAGCTGATGAGTGTTTCGACCTGCTTTTCCTCGGAAGAAAGCGTGGGAAACGGATCCAGTTGCATTTCCAATTCCTTTCTCAATAGCGTGTTGACTTTGTATTGCTTCAGAAACTCCTCTTCTTCTTGATTATTGTAATCCAAAAGGAACTTAGTATCTGTGTAATAAGTCGTCAGATCGTTTTGTAGATCGAGAAATCCAGTAAGGTTGGGGTTTTGGGAAACTTGCAGCTTCATGTAGGTTCGGTCTTTGATAAATTCTTGGTGAACCGGACTAAAAAAAGCTTCTCTGAGGCTGTCGACCTGGCTCTTGTCATAGGCCACTTTGTTCAGGGCCCAGGCCTCGTAGCTTGTTCTTTGCTCAAGAAGTCGTACAACCCGGTTAATGCCGGTTGTATCACTGGCAAGATCTTTTTTAAACTCTCCCAGAATGGCTCTGGACTTGCTGATGTCCTTCCTATATTCATTCCAGTTGTTGATTTGGAGTGCGATTAAAATACCAATAACGACAAGCACAATTTCACCAATGGCATACAGGAGATAATTTCTGGTCTTTCCTTCTGAAAGCAGGCGCTGTCTTATATGTCTAAAGAATTTTATCATTTTTCCAGATCTTTTTCAATTGAGGTAATTAATAAGGCAGCCTCCTTTTTAACTGATTGAAATCGTTCTAATAATTCTAGGTGTCTGAGGTATTGTTCTCTCAAAAGATTGCGTCCTCTCACTGAGGTTCCAAATTTGATTAAGGGGTCATTTTTTTGTTCAGAAGAAGTAATGGTTGGGAAACTATCCAATTCTTCATCTTCAATTTCCACTACATCTTTTAATGGTTCCAATAAAAGTAGGCCATCGCGTACCTTTTCTTTGTCTTTATTATTAGAATAGGTTAGCATGTAGTTAGTTATGTCATAATAATTTGAAAGTGCATTAAAAATGGAGTCGTATCCTTTTAAACCTGTAATTCCTGCATTTTCAATTTTTCTAAAAGTTCGAGTCTCAATGTTCCAATTAAAATAATTGGTATAAATGGCGGAATGTAAGCTATCACCTTGTGTTGGAGTATAATTAATTCTTTGAAGCGCCCATTTTTCAAGCTCTATTCGCTTCTTAACCAGTTGTATAACTTTGTTCATTCCAAGAGTATCTTTTTCTAAATCCTTTTTGAATTCCTTTAGAAAATCTTTAGAACGATTCAATTCCTTCCGTTCTTCATTCCAATTGTTGATTTGAAGTGCAATTAAAATTCCAATGACCACCAAAACAATTTCTCCAACGGCATAAAGAAGGTATTTTCTGAAATTACTTTCAGAGAGTAATTTTTGTCGAATTTTCCGAAAGAATTTTATCATTGGTTCTTTGTTTGTTAAAATGAAGCATGACGGATTGGCTATGATTTCAGCCCAGAATGATTAGGTAGAGTCGTTCCGTCAAAGAAATCAGCCGTATGTATTGTTTTTGTTTTATTTTAATGTTTCAGCCACGCTGTATTATGGCAATTGTTGTGCTTTCGTTATCTATTATTGAACTATTTTTTTGTTAATGTACTATCTGCATATTTAGCAAAATCGAAATATAATTCTTCGTTGTTTCTCAGAAATGTAAAAATTTCAGTCTCCTTATCCATTTCATTTAATCTGTGTTTAAGCCCTTGAATAATTTGTGATTGGTCTCTTTTAAAATTTATAGATTCATAAAGATTTAATGTATCATTATTTAAATATCGCAGAGATTCAGTTCTCTCATTGTTTCTTTCTGCTTCATTTGCATCTATGGTTTCTTCAAAATATTCTAAGAGTCTATAATAATTGAAAATTGCATCTTTTTCATCATTCGAAAATAAAACAATATTCCCTGTGCTGATTAAATCATTGTATGTTGCAGATGCAGGATTATAAGCAATTTTAACATTGCCATAATTGCTTAAGCTATCATTTAATTGTTCTAAACTCAAGCCTCCATTTTTGATTAATTGTCTGTAGCTAGAAATTTTTTTTTGACGATTTGAAAGTAATTTTATATAATGATTATACTCAACTGAATTGGAAGATATATCATCTAAAAGTCTTTTCGAGTAAATTAATTTAGCTGACTTTTCTTTGTTGTCCTCATTCCAATTATTGATTTGAAGTGCAATCAAAATTCCAATGACAACAAGTACAATTTCTCCAATAGCATAAATTAGATATTTACTAAATTTATTTTCTGAGAGCAGTTTTTGCCTAATTTTTCTAAAGAATTTTATCATTGG
>JABXHZ010000045.1 GCA_013373335.1 Cyclobacteriaceae bacterium
ATTTCCCTAATTGCAAGGCGGCAATAGCACCTTTTTGTATGCCCAAAAACATTCCGGAATCCATATTGGATTTGACCCGAAGGATAGCCTGTAACCATTCCTGTTTTCCACAAACCATCCCCACTCGCCAACCGGGAATATTGAAAGTCTTACTTAGGGAATTTAATTCCAAAGCAACCTCTTTGGCTCCCTTTATGGCTAAAATACTGAGTGGTTCTGGAGTCAAAATATGGGAATAGGGATTGTCATGTACTAATACCAAATCGTTTTGCAGGGAAAAGTCAATTAGATCCTTAAAAAGCGATTTACTTCCCCGATATCCAGTTGGCATATGGGGGTAGTTTACCCAAAACAGCTTTACCTTTTTTAAATCCTGCTTTTCCAAAAACTCCCAATCCGGGGCTCCGTCTTCCCGTAGAGGGTAATAGATGGCATCGCATTCCAATAACTTAGTGACCGAGGTATAGGTGGGATAACCTGGATCGGGAATCAAAACTGCATCTCCGGGATTTAGGAAGGCCAAACTAATGTGCAGGATTCCTTCTTTGGAGCCCATGAGTGGTAGAATTTCTTCAAAAGGGTTGAGATCAACCTGAAATTCTTTTCTGTAATATTCACTCATGGCTATCCGCATGTCTGGAATCCCTTGGTAAGGTTGATAGCCATGGGCTTGCCCTTGAGAAGCAGTCGCCTGTAAGGCTTGAATAACACTTGGATCAGGGGATAGGTCTGGACTTCCAATTCCTAAATTGATCACGGGTTTGCCTTCAGCAATCAGCTGATTAACCTCACGTAGCTTTGCAGAAAAGTAATACTCCTGCGCCGTTTTCATTCTATTTGAAAACCCCTTCATTATCTTCTGCTTTGGTATTCTCCCAATATTTTTAAGCTTCCAAATTCCTTTTTCACTAATTGCATGGCCTGGATGAATTGACGGTAGTCATCAAAAACTGCATCGATAAAAAAGGCATATTCCCAGGGCTTTTCAATCACAGGGATAGATTGGATCTTGCTTAAATCCAGACCATATTCACTTAGATGGGTCAAAAGTTTCGCTAATCCTCCTGCTTCATTTTGAATGGTAATCTTAATAGAGGCTTTATCAGGAACATATTGCTTCGTACTAGGCTCCTTTTCTAAGATGATAAATCGGGTAAAATTGCTTTTGATGGTTTGTATATCATGTGCCAAAATCGTCAATCCATAAATCTCCGCTGCTATAGAACTTGCTATGGCTGCAACTCCCCTGAGATTTTCATCAGCAATTCGCTTTGCCACGCTGGCCGTATCTATGTCTTCTTTAGGATGGAGATTGGGATGCTTTTCCAAAAATGATTTACACTGCAATAATGCCATGGGGTGGGAGCGAACTTCCGTTAATTCCTGGAGGTTCTCACCTTTAAGTGCCATCAATTGATGGGCGATGGGTAAATAGTATTCCTCCCGAATGGTCAAATCATAGCGATCGATCAGATCATAATTGGGTAAAATCGCTCCTGCAATTGAGTTTTCAATAGCCATTACCCCTGCATCCGCTTCTCCTGATGCTACCGACTTCGCTACTTTTTCAAAGGTTGAAAAAGTCAAAACCTCACAGTCCTTGCCGAATACTTGAAGGGCAACTTGATGATGGAATGAACCAGGAATGCCCTGAATTGCTATTTTTTGACTCATAGGAGTTGGGTTTGAATACCGGTCAAACGACAATGTCTCCAAAAACTTGGATAAGATTTATTGACGACTTGTGGGTCTTCAATCAAAATCTGGGTTTTGGTTGTTAATGGCATAAATGCCATAGCCATTCGGTGGTCATCGTAGGTGTGAATTTGCACTGAATTTGGCATGGTAACCGAAGGGATTACCTGAAATACTTCGGGTTCAATTTCTTCTAGTTTGGCATTGAATTTTCCCAATTCTTGCTGCAAGGCAAAAATCCGATCAGTTTCCTTGATTCGTAAACTTTCTAGTCCGGTAAAAATGGCGTTTTGACCGATGATCGCGCAGGTTACAGCTACAGTTTGAGCCAAGTCAGGACAGTGGGTAAAGTCGAAAGTTTCCAGCCCTTTGACAGATTGTTTCTGTAAAAGTACACCGTCAGTTTTAAAGGTGCTTTTCACACCTAATTGATCCATGATTTCTATGATTTTCGCATCTCCTTGAAGACTATTTTGCTTCAAACCCTTCAGAAATATGGTGGCAGAATCAGCACATGCGACCAAGCTAAACCAATAACTAGCGCCTGACCAATCACTTTCTACCGAGAAAGTTGCAGGCTTATATTCCTGATGGGGCACACGAATAATCCGGTCTTCCCAACTGTATTGAATGCCAAAATTCTTCATCAGTTCCAGGGTCATTTCGATGTAGGTTCGACTCCCAATTTTCCCCTCCAATTCAATTTCAAGGCCTTTTGGTAGGAGTGGGGCAATCATCAACATGGCGGAAATATATTGACTGGAAACGTCCCCACGCATTTTGATTTGATGAGCTGTTTGCTGTTTTAATCCATGTACAGCCAAGGGAGGGTAGCCTTCCTCATTCATGTAATGAATTTCAGCTCCCACACTTCGAAGTGCCTCAACCAGTATACCTATGGGCCTTTGGCACATTCGTGGCGTTCCGGTAAGTACTTTATGCTGATTAGTAATGGCCGTGTATGCAGTCAAAAAACGCATGGTTGTCCCTGCATCCAACACATCGTAAATGGGTGGGTTTTTCTGCAGGATATCAATCATGGTTTGCGTATCCCTTGCTTCAGCCAAATTGAAAATCTTATTTTGACCTTTGGTCAATGCATCAATGATTAAGACGCGGTTAGATTCACTTTTGGAAGAGGGAAGGGGGATTTCTGTATAGATGAATTTTGATTTTTGGTCGAGTTTAAGAATATCCATGGATGGAAGGAAATGCATTAAAGCGATTGATAGTGGGTGATAGCTTCTTTAATTTCTTCCGGTTTGACCGGAATGTTGTATTGGCAATGGCCGATTCGATCAAGAAGCGATAAAAGCAAAGTCTGCCCTTCATTTTTTTTGTCCTGAAAGCAGAGCTGTAAAACAGGTTCAAAATCTTCTTCTTTGATTTTGATTTTTCCAAAAACCTGAAAAAGAGTATGGGTGATTTTGTCGAAGTCAGAAGAAGCTAATCCACATTTTTTCATGGATAACCATGCTTCACAAATCATTCCTGCCGCAATTGCTTCTCCATGTAGAAGATGTCGAGTACCATCTAAGAAATGGGTTTCGAAAGCGTGACCTATGGTATGACCAAAGTTTAGAATTTTTCGAAGTCCAGCTTCTTTTGGGTCTGATTGAACGACTTCTTTTTTGATTTCGACGGATTTTTGGATCAAATCACCCCAGTTATTTTTTTCCCAATCCTCAAAATTGAGCATTCTGAAGTAGTTTTCATCCTGAATTAATCCATGCTTGATGACCTCGGCAAAGCCGGATCGAAGCTCCCGATTGGGAAGGGTTTTGAGAAATTCAGGGGCAATCAACACCCATTCCGGTTCGTTGAATACTCCCAAATGATTTTTAAGCCCTTCAAAGTCTACACCTAATTTTCCTCCTACGCTGGCATCTACCTGTGAAAGTAGGGTAGTCGGTAAATTGACAAATCGAATACCCCGCTTGTAAATACTGGCACAAAAACCGCCCATGTCCCCGATTACTCCTCCACCCAAATTGAGCATTAAAGCTTTTCGGTCTAAACCGACTTCGGTCATTTCAAACCAAATGGCTGAGCAGGTATCCAGGTTTTTATGCTTTTCTCCAGCTGGAACGGTAAAATGAAAGTAGTTTTTGGGTAGAGCTTCTTCGATCAGGGGAAAGCAAAATTCCTGAGTATTTTCATCGTCAAGGATGAAAAGGGCTGAAAAAGAAAGCTTTTCCAAAAGGTTTCTTAGCTCAGCTGCTAGCTGATCAGTATGAAAAACCGGATTCACAGTATTTACTTTTTGATCAAAGTTAAAGGAAATCAAAAAAGGGAGGAAGATTCCTCCCGATATGAAATTAGCTCAGCTTGTAAATTAGGCTTTTTTCACGGGGTCTGATTCCCGGAGTTGTTTTTCCTGTCTCTTTACTGATTCTTCATGGATGGAATACAACAATTCCTTCATGAATTTTTCACTGAGGTTTTTAGCCATACCTTTTAATGTACGGCTTTCCATTACCTCTTTCCATCTGTCAGACTGGAATACCGTAAGGTGATGCTCTCGCTTATGCTCACCGATTTGATCAATCACCGCAAAACGCTCCTGTAAAATATCCAATAATTGATCATCCAAATGGTCAACTGCTCTTCGAAGATCCTGTAGACGCTCATCCGGCTTCATATTTTCCAATGGCTCCTTGAAGTCAATGGCATTCAAGATTTCCCGAAGGGCTTTTGGAGTTACCTGTTGCTTGGCATCCGACCAGGCATTGTCAGGATCATGATGGGTTTCGATCATCAATCCATCCAAACCAAAGTTGATTGCTCGTTGTGAAACCTCTAAAATCCCATCTCGGCGACCCACGATATGGGAAGGATCATTGATGACTTCCATTCCAGTCCAAACGCGCTTAAGGTGAATAGGCATGGACCAGTTAGGTTTATTTCTGAAGCGTTTGTCATAGGCATCAGAGAAACCTCGGTGAATAGCTGCTAATTTGTCCAATCCTACGGCATGCATTCGTTCCAAGGCTCCGATCCAAAGATCTAAGTCTGGATTCATTGGGTTTTTTACCATTACAGGCACATCCGAACCACGCAATGCTTCTGCTATTTCCTGTACGGCAAATGGATTAACCGTTGTTCGTGCACCAATCCAGATTACGTCAACACCATGCTTGAGTGCAAGTTCGGCATGAGCAGCATTTCCGACTTCTACTGTAATAGGAATATTCAAATGGTGACGGACGATTTCCATCCACTTCAATCCATCTTCCCCAATTCCTTCAAAGGATCCTGGTCTTGTTCGTGGTTTCCAAATACCTGCCCGGAAAAGCTGAGGAACAGCATTAGCTTCCTTCATATCTAGGCAGATTTTTTCAATTTGCTCGGGACTTTCTGCAGAACAAGGACCTGCAATGATCAATGGAGTGGTCAATCCTAATCCCCAATCTTTAATTTGTTTGTGCGTTTTCATATTTATTCGGCTGAGCGTTTAAATAAAAAAGCCCGACTCTTTCGAATCGGGCTTTGTTGTTGTTTATGTTCTTTTAGTTTTTGACTGGACAATACACAGCTCCGATTCGATGTTGGCTTCGAAAGTAAAAGTAAAAGAAGGTAAAATAAATCGCTGCTGTGATTAACATGCTGTAAATGTAAGCGCATGTTTTTTAAATGCAAAATTATTTTTTCAACAAAAGATTGACAAATTGATAAAAAATGAGGCTCTTCTTTTTGAATATTTTAAAATAGGATTTTTTGCTTCTCTGAAAACAAATAAAAATTGGTAAAAATTTAATTCAGTAGAATAAAATATTGATAAAAAATTTAAAAAAGATAGGTATTTGTCTGTCTAATCAAATTCAGGCTAGTTAATTTTTGGATGAATTACATGAATCCTGAATTTTTATTAACAATCTAAATCAATCTTTATCCATGATTTCGGTTTGTTTTCGAATGGATTCTTGATGCAGCAATCCGAATATTTCCGCTATTAAGTCTGGATTGATTCCAAGTTTCTCTGCCCAGTCCGGTCTTGTTTTTAGAATTTCCTGCCAGCGTTCTAATTGTAATACTGCTACGTTATTAAGCTTTTTGTATTCTCCGATTTTCTCAATCAATTCCATTCGCCGGTGAAGGGCTTCCAATAAGTCATGGTCAGCTTGATCTATTTGTTGGCGAATATCCTCGAGTTGATTTAAGGCTTCGGAACCTTCAAAATAAACTTTTCGGGTTTTGAG
>JABXHZ010000374.1 GCA_013373335.1 Cyclobacteriaceae bacterium
GCAATGGTAAATGGAGTCATTCCTTGTTTTTGAATTTCCTCTAGATAAATTTTTCGCAAAACAGGATAATCTTCAGGGTTATACAATTTCGCAAGGGTTACTCCTCGGAAAGCATAATACACAAAGTTTTGCGTGCTAAATACCCTTTCTTTACGTTCTGCAAAAGCTTTTTCAAGAGTTCTAGGATTGATCATTTCATCCATCCAATGAAATCCATGGCTAACAAAAAACTTTTCGGCAGCCATGATTGCATCTGCGAGTTGAGAATCATTTTCCAAAACAAAACGAGAAGGGATTTCCTTTCCGATTTTATTTGCTTTTTGAATCAAGGTGATAGATCGCTGAGCATAATCACTCAGAGTAGGAAGGAATTGATGAATAATTTCTTCAACCCGGTCAATTCGGACTCCCAAATTATACTCTAAATAACTGGCTTCCGGATACTCACTGTAATGGATAAAAATGACCTGTTTACCTTGAGGAAAATTTTTAAAAAACATGAGGTGATTAGGGTGAAAATCGAATCCAAATTCACCCAAAAACTGGCTATGAAGCTCAATAACATCTAATTCCCTCATACTTTTATTAAACTCCATAAAATCACAAATGTTGTATGTGATCAGGAAAATAAATCTTTCATCTCATGCAGCATAGGTTCAACCTCCATCCTTTTTAAGGCGAGGCTATCAGGATCTTCCGGATTATTCAAATAATGCTTCCAATGTTTTTCGGCTTTTCGAATTGTTCGTGGAGAAATCTCAAATTCAACTTGGTCCAAATAATCCTTAGCTAAAGTTGATGCTTTAAAGTTTCCAAACAGGTAAACTCTGAAAATATCAACAAAACGCTCGCTGAGGTCAAACTCTTCCAAAATTTGGACAAAAGCCCCTTGTCGTAATTTATTTTTACGATCGAAAATCACTTTAAAAACCGCATCCAAAGATTCTTCATTCCATGGAGTTTTGGAAAGAGCCCGACATGCTAAATAAGCCTTTTCCCAATCCTCATCCGCAACCAATTCAATTAAACGGTCTTTTACTTTTTCGTCTGCTTTTTGTCCCAATTTGTCCGCAAAAAAGTAAGCCTCGGATTCTTCAGGATCCAGCATTCTTTGAAAAAGCTTTTCGATTTCCTCCTCCATTTTTTTCTTTTTATTTGTAAATATAGCCGATCCCTTTGAGTCCATTCATGAAAATCCCCAATTACAAAACAATCCAATTTGATCAATGGTCCTTGATTTTAAGTAGGGTATCGGAATTGGGATTAATTCTTGAATACCTGCCGAACAAACATCAGATAGAAATTTTTCAAAATCATGAATGGCTAGCAAAAATCTTCCTCCCTTGGGATTCTTTTTGGACTGGTAATTCCTTGAAAAAAATAGATGATTTCCATCTTGCATTGGTAGCCATCAAAGCAGGTCAAGCTTTCACAGGCTACTTTCACAATGGGCTACTATCTGATCATAAAGTTTTTAGAGCCTATATGGTGCGTCAGAAGCAAGGAAAATCCCAAATCAAACATCTGAAAACAAAAGGAAAATCCAGAGCGGGATCTCGAATTAGATTGGCAGAAACACAACGGTTTTTCAATGAGATTAATGAACGCTTAAATTTATATAATGAGCAATATCCAATTACCCGGTGGGGCTTTTCTTGTAGTAAAACTCTTTGGCCATATTTCTTTGACGCTGAACTCCCACCTCCTTTTTCTTCTCGACAGGATAATTTGATTTCACTTCCGTTTCATTACCAACAAGCTTCTTTTGAAGAATTGCAAAAAAGCTATTCTTCTTTAACCCATTTTCATCTTCTGCTTTCTGATAAAGGAGAAGAATTTTTTGGAGAATTTTTGGAAAGAAATGATGAGAGTTTTGAAGATGAAGATTGGTAAATAAAAAAAACTCCAGAATTCTGGAGTTTTTCGGTTAGTGGTTTTTGATATTGATTATCAATTGGAGCTATCGCCACCTTCATTGGCAGATGGAAATTGATTAGATAGCATCGCAAGTGTTTCATGAGCCATTTTCACATTGTACTCGTAAGCCAAGCTTTTATAATTTACCAAGTCCACGATGGTACCGATAAAACAAAGTCCAACCGTCAGGATATATAAAATACCCAATCCAATCTGACCGAGAATAAATCGGTGAAGTCCGGCAAAACCAAAGAAGCCCAATAAGGTAAGGATAAGGATCATTTGGGCATCTTTTCTTCTAGCCCTATAAACTTGGGCAAAAAGGGATGCTTGATCATCATCCATGTTTTTCATTAGGCCCTGAATGTAGCCTAATTCCATTCCTTCGAGTTCGGGCAAGTGTCTTAATACATTAGCCATAATTGTGTGTTGCTTTAAGGTTGTTAATTAAATTCCAAATTCGAGAAAGAATCACCACATACGCCAAAGAAGCCAGCGGGTGCATGTCCCAGGAAGCTCGAAATTCTCCTCTTGCGAGTAAATTCATGGATCTTCCCAATCCACAACCGGGGCACCAATCAAAACCCAGATTTTCCAAAGGGCAAAGCGAGAAATGCTGTGCTGCCCAGGGGTCAATGGTGAGAATCGCTAAGATGCTCCCTATCCAAAAGACAAGTTCCAATGGAATCTTTTGAAGTCTATGGACGATTACTTTCATGACTATGGAATATACGAAAAGAGTGCCAGCACCTAATTTGCGGTTTTTTGACCAATATGGGGGTCTTTTTCTAAAAAGATGCTAAATAAACGAACAAAAATTGTCCGATTATGAACGATAAAGAACAGGGATTTGCAACTGAATTAATTTTCCAAATTGCTCTTTTTGCTGTCGCTCCATCATTTTTCGAATCTTTTGATAATTCTTTTGAGCCCCATAATTTCTCCATCCAGAAAATTTAAAAATCAAATCTACCAATGACCCTGGTAAATTACTTTCAGTTGAAATTCCTAATACCTGGGAGGCTTCCTTTCCTAAGAAAAAATGGAATAATGAATCAACTTGCTTTCTGACAATTGAATCAGGAATATTTTGTTTGTAATAGTCCCCGAGAGCAGAAATTAATTTTTTACCTGCTTCGGTTTCTTTGAGGTGTCTTTTTCGAATCAAACGATCTAATTCAAATGCCTCTTTTGGCGTTTCAGGCCAAAAATCCACATCCACCCCAATCAAATAACCAATCCACTTCCAATATGACAACACCAATTGAAAAGTTTGGGAATCAACAGACAAGCCCATTTTTGTCAAACCTCGAAGTACAATCATGCTAAAAGCTAGATTGGTCCCAAGCATGTCTTCTTGATTGATTGGGGCTCCATATTCTTCTTTCCAATCCCTGGAATGATTGGCTATAAAATACCGGCTAAATGCATGAATGAGACGAACTTTGGCACAGGTCAGGTATGGGCTTAAATCTTCATAAAAACCACCCGGTTTGAAGAGATCTACCACAAATAGCCCAGTCTCTGCCAATCGAACTCCTATCTCGTCAACGATCCTCTTAGACCTGATCAATACTTCCGCTCCATCTCCAAACGCATAGCAATAAGGCAAAGAATAAAACCCCAAAAGTCCCAGATAAATATCTCCCGTTTCGCCAAAAAAGGCTTGACCGGATTTTAGAATAGTAGGATTTGCTTTCTGGATGGCTTCATTATAGAAAGAAAAAAAGTTTAATAATTCATTCGAAAAATAATCAGGAAGCTGACTTGGGATACATTCCCATGAATTGATTTCTTGAGCCCATTCTGGATTTTCAATCAAAGAAATAACAGCCAAGTCCGCTAAAGGATCTTGCCTTTTGCGAAGAGCATCCATTTCTCTTTGATTGTAAAGCTTCAATTTTTCCACAGCATTCTAACCTTGATTTTGTAATTTGGTTACGAAATTCATTCTATCCATGCGAAAGTTTATTTTCCTTTCTGGGCTTTTTCTCTTCACATCCTTCACTTCTTCCTTTTCTCAGAATGCATTTGATTTGGTAGTGATAAAAACTACTGGCAAAGGCAAAAACCTGAGAATCATTCCAGGTTCTGAAAAGCTTCTGACTGACAGGGATGCCTATGATAATCAACCTAGTTTTATCAATGAATTCCAACTTGTATTTTCTGCAGCTGACGAAAATGGAAATCACGACATCATCGTTTACAATTTTGAAAGTGATAAATTCACAAACCTGACTAAAACAGCTGATCGAAGTGAATTTTCTCCAGCCATTACTGAATGTGGTCAATACATCGCGGCTGTTGTAATGGAATCCGACGGTACCCAA
>JABXHZ010000227.1 GCA_013373335.1 Cyclobacteriaceae bacterium
CAGGGCAATTTTTCGATTTCCAAAAACAGCTCGATATCCTTTTTCATACAAGTCCAAGATTTTTGAGAAAAATGCCCCCTCAGATCCATCTTCCTGCTTTTTGCTTTTGCTGAAAAATAGGAAATACAACATGGGCAACAGGATAAATGCCACTGCCAAGGAAACGGATAGAATGGCGGCCACTGCCACCGCCTGATCGAAAAACAAAGCTCCGGAAATCCCACTCAAGAAGACTAAAGGCACAAATACCGAAAGCGTGGTCAACACAGAGCTAACCAAAGCGCTCATCACTTCATTCACCCCGGAAACACAAGCTTCAAAGAGCGTAAGCCCGGATTCCCGTTTTCGGGAAATGTTATCCAACACAATGATGGAATTATCAATCAGCATCCCAATCCCTAACGCCAGTCCGGAAAGAGAGATGATGTTGATGGAAATGTTGAAGAAGTAAAAGACTAGAAAAGAAATCAATAAGGAGGAAGGCAAGCTGACCCCGATAATAATGGGCAAGCGATAATCCTTCATAAACAGAAATAAAACGCCAAATGCAAACAAACCACCAAACAGCAAAGAAGTCTGTAAGTTGGAAATGGCTGCATTTAGGAGATTGGACTGATCTTGCGTCAACTCGAAATCCACCCGAGGATAATCCGTCCTAAAAAGCTCAAGCGCCTTTTTTAATTCCGGCATGAGCTCATTCATTTTCGCAGCAGCTTGCTTATGAACGGTAATGACCAAAGCTTTGCGTTCCCCATAAAGATGATAGCCCAGCATTTCCTGCGCCTGATAGCTGACCTTTGCCAATCTTCCCAAAGGCACAATCGCTCCGGAAGGAGCCAAAACGGGGAGACTTTCAATGTCGGATGGCGTATCGACTCGAGTGGCTAAGCGAAGATAGTAGCGAAACTGACCATCTTTGACTGACACCCCAGGCAACTCTGAATTTCCGGCTTGTATGGCACTGATTACCTGCTGCTGCGTCATCCCTAAGGCTCGAATGGCAGCTTCATTGGGCTCCACGGTGATAATCCGTTCCTTTTTCCCATTGATATCGACAAGTGATACACCAGGTAATTGCTCAATGCGTTTTTTTAGCACATTTTCAGCCAATTGACTGACTTCAATTTCATCAATGCCTTCTTTGGGAATGACTTGTACCCGCGCTACTGGAATATCCGATGTATTGATTCGAATGACTTCGGGACGAGCCAAACCCTCGGGAAGAGAATTGGTAATCCGGTCAATTTTTTCATTGACATCAATATAAGCCAACTCCATCTGAGTGGCATAATCGAAGGTCAACCGAATGGTCCCTACTTCGGATCCTGCCTTGGAATCCATCTCTTCCAGTCCATTGAGCGTGATTAAACCCTCTCGAATGCTCCGCAGGACATTCTGCTCTATGGCTTCTGGAGAGGCATTCGGATAGTTGACTTTGACAACGATCTGGGGAACATCGATGGGTGGCAGCAATGAAATCGGCAGGGTCCTCAAGACAATGAAGGAAAAAACCATCAAAGCCAAAAAAGTCATGAAGACGGCGATCGGCCGTGCCAGTAAAAATCGAACCATAGCTTATTCCGTTACGATTTGAACAGGAGCCTGATGCGCCAACTGTAGATTATTGGTGGTAATCACTGTGCTTCCAGCTTCGATTCCTTCCAAAATTTCAATTTCCTGACCATTATCTCGGCCCACTTCCACGTAATTCCACCGAGACTCGTTGTCCTCAATCGTAAATACTACAGCTCGGCCGGAACGATAAACGACAGCATCTTTGGGAACGACGAGGGAATTGGCTTGGGGAGCTCGAATGATGGCACGGGCATTCATCCCAGGTAGGAGGTTTTTGGCAGATGTTAAGCGGATGGCGACCTCTACTAGTCCATTTTCATCCACTTTAGGATTAATTGCGATGACCCTTCCTTCCAGTGCTTCTTGCGTATTGGAAACTGGATAGACCTCTGCTTTTTGATTGATGGAAATGAGGCTAATATCGGATTCGAGCACCTTGACACGAAGTTCGAGATTGGTAGTGCTAAGAATTTCGCAGAGCTCCGAATTGGTGGAGATTAAGCTGCCCATCTTAAATTTGAGGTCTGCAACTCGTCCACTGATCGGTGCTTTCACTTCACAGCGCTCCAAATTGAGCTGTGCCTCTCGAAGTTCAATCTCAGCCAAAAAGACGCCGTTTTTGGCTTTCAGCTGCTGCTCCAAAAAAGCTTTGCGCTCTTCATCGCCAGAGGCAAAGTCACGGGAAAAACCCAGCTTGTCGTTTTCATAGGCAGCCAAGGCATTCTGTAAGGAAATTTTAGCCTTTTCGAGGCGGATTTCGGCTTCTGTAGGATCCAGCTTCGCAATGATCTGTCCTTTGGAAACAGCTTGCCCTTCTCGGATGGGTAATTCGATTAAATAGCCCGGTTGCTCAATGACAGCTTTGACCTGAGCCGCTGCTTCAAGCTTTCCTGTAGCATTGATGAGGTAGTCAAAGCTCTTGGTTTCTGCTTTAGCCACCCGAACCTCTGTAGCAGCCACTTCATTTCTGAAAGATTCTGCAGGGATTTCTTCTTGTTTTTCAATGTCTTCCTTGCAAGAAAAATTGAAGCCCAATAAACAAATGAGGGCGAAATAGTGGTAGTTTTTCATCTAAAGAATCGTTAGACCACTAATAAACTAATTTATTAACGGGTTTCAAACCAGGGTTTTGAAAAAAGCTGTTAAAAATGGTGAATTGAGCCAGCTTACATTTTTCTCGGATTATGAACATTTAGAATATTCAGACAGTTTTTGTCAGTTTGGAGAAGTAAATTGACTTCCTGCGCTTTTAGGAGTACTTTCGATGAGTTGTAAAATTTATTCTTTTTATGCTCAAAATCCTCCATACAGCAGACTGGCACCTCGGCAAGCGCTTACAAGAATTTCCCAGAATCGAAGAGCAAAAGCTCGTTCTGGATGAAATCTGCCTGATTGCCGATGAGCAGGAGGTTGACCTTGTCCTTTTAGCGGGTGATATCTTCGATAGCTTCAATCCTGCGCACGAAGCCGTAGAATTGCTCTACAAAACGCTTCGCAGATTATCCAAAAATGGAAGTCGTCCCATCATCGCCATCTCCGGCAATCATGACAGTTCCCAATTTGTCGAGGCCCCCGACCCACTCGCTCGGGAAATGGGCATCTTTTTTTACAGCCGTTATGACAGTGTGATTCCAGCTGGTAAACTAGATTCCGAGGTGGAAGTCCTTCGGTCAGAAAGCGAATTTATGGAATTGAAACTTCCAAAAGTTGATTTTCCTATTCGATTAATCTTAGCTCCCTATGCGCATGAAGTCAGCTTACGCACCTATCTCGGGGAAGAAAATCGTGAGGAGGAATTTCGAAATCTCCTTGCAGGAAAATGGAAAATGCTAGCAGATCAATATTGCGATGAAAAAGGAGTGAATGTCTTTGTCGGACATTTCTTTTTCACCAAAAAAGGAGCTCCGCTTGAAGCCGAACCTGAGTCAGAACGCCCTATCCTGCATGTGGGCGGTACGCAGGCACTTTTTACAGAAAATCTCCCTCCACAGATTCAATATGCAGCGCTAGGACATCTTCACCGATATCATGCAGTAGACAAAAATCCATGTCCTGTTGTCTACTCCAGCAGCCCCCTCGCCTATTCCTTTTCAGAAGCGGACCAGGAAAAGCAAGTTGTTCTGATTGAATTGGAACCTGGAAAACCTGCCAGCTATACCCCCTTCAGCTTGAAGCAAGGAAGACCCTTGTACCGAAAAACCTTTGATAATCTCCCAGATACACTCCAATGGCTGGAGGAAAACCCGTACTGCTTTGTGGAATTAACTTATCAAACAAAAGACTCCATCGACGCAAGCACGCGCAAAGCCATTCTCAAAGCCCATGACGGAATCGTCAACCTGATTCCTCAAATTCAAAACCCACGCAACAGTGATGAATTGACTCTCAAAGCAGAAGATTTGGAGAAAGATATGGTGAGTTTGTTTTCCCTCTATTTTGAAAGCGTCCGCGGACAGGAACCAAATGAAGAACTTTTAACGATTTTCAAAGAAGTGATCAGTCAAGAAGAAAACAAATGATTCCGGTACAGTTAGAAATTCAAGGCCTATATTCTTATCGGGAGCGTCAGGTGATTGACTTCAGTCAACTGACTGCTGCCGGACTTTTCGGGATTTTTGGAGCCGTAGGAAGTGGCAAATCTTCAATTTTGGAAGCGATTTTACTTGCACTTTATGGAAGTACGGAGCGCCTTTCCGACCGCGGTGAAAAGAATTCTATGCTCAACCTACAGAGCAATGAGCTGTTGATTCGCTTTATTTTCCATTCAGGAAAAAATAACAGCCAGACTTACCTAGCGCGCTATGAAGCCAAGCGGAATAAAAAAGACCCTGAAAAAGTAGATCCTGCTACGCATACTTTTTACCGAAAATCGGGAACGGATTGGGAGCCCTTGGAAGCTCGGGCGGAGGAAATCGTGGGAATGAAAAAGGAGCATTTCAAACAAACCGTTATCATCCCACAAGGGAAATTCCGCGAATTTATCGATTTGACTCCGGGACCTAGGGCAGAGATGATGAAGGAACTCTTTGGCTTGGAGCGATTCGACCTTTCTGCTAAAACTGGTTTCCTACTTCGTACGGTCAAGGATGAGAAAATCAGACTGGAAACGCAATTCCAAGGCTTGGAGGAATATTCAGAGGAAAAATTAAACAGTGAAAAAGAAAGCCTGAACCAACTTCAGCTGGAGCAAAACAAAGAGTTGGAAAAAGCCCTTCAACTGGAGCAAAAAGTAAAATCCCAGGAAAAGCTTCGTGAAAAGCACCTATCCTGGAAGGAGTTTACCAAAACCAAACAAGAACTTCTGGAACGCAAGCCGCAAGTCGATGAAAAACGGCAACTCTATCAGGATTTTATTCAAGCCAAGACCTATCTACGCCCGGTATGGAATCAGCTCACTGACCTCCGAGCCGATGCAGAAAAATACCGGGTAAGCATCATTGATGCTGAGCGATTCGAACTTGAGTTTGAAAAAGAAATCAGCATACTGAAAGAGGAAGAGCAAAAACTCCGCGAAAAGAACCAGCAGCGTCCTGACCGGGAGAGCAAAATTCGGGACCTTAAAAAGGTGTTGGAAATCAAGGAACTCCGAATTAAACTATCCGAAGCTCAAGATGCCATTAGGCAACTTTCCCCTTCTCAGGAAGAGCTTGTTAGTAAACAAAGGAATATCCAACAGGAAATTCAGGAGGGCACTCAACTTTTGGAAGCTTCTCCCCAATCCGACTCCAATTTGCTCGCTACATTGAAAAGTCAGCTGCATACTTGGACGGAACTAGAATCTCAAATTCAGGAGCATGACAAACTCATAGAGCAATTTGAAAAAGAGGAGAAAAACGTAGCGAACTTGCTAGAAAAGCTCCGTTATTCTGTTCCTTCAGAATTTCCCGATACGGAAGCATGGCAAAATACTCAAAAACAGGTGATTCAAAGCTGGGAAGAAAAGCGGGAAAGTCTTCTCCGGAATTCAGGCCTGAAAGTTCATGCGCATCTCTTGGAAGATGGAAAACCCTGCCCACTTTGCGGGTCTCTGGA
>JABXHZ010000110.1 GCA_013373335.1 Cyclobacteriaceae bacterium
GACTTATCGTCCAAATTCACCTCTACAAATCGAGGTTTGGTATCCGATACTTTTACTCCATCTTTCCCGGTAGCTTCGATAGACCGATCCAAGGAAACAACAAAGAAAACTTCTCCATTTTCTTTTTGTCCAGGTTTGACATCCCGGATTTTGAATTGGAAAGCAACATTTTGGAAAAAGAACTCAATGTCCTTTAAGTATGCGGTGATGTCTTTATTGATCACAACCTTCCTATCCAGAAGCAAATCATCTTCGACCTGAACGGCACCATCCCTGAAAATTTTCAAATAGCTTTCCCGAATAATCACATCCTTATCCCGTGTAGGAGTATCCTGAGCCCCAATGGTATTCAGCAGGTATTCCAAAAATCGAATTTGATCCTCCACCCTAGAGGAATATCCCTTGAGTTCTTCCTCGGTGTATCCTTTTACAGTTTGGGCGATTCCCCCATTTATTCCGAAGAAAATAGCGACTAGAATAAAAAAGATCTTAATTCTCGCCATAAATAAACTTTTCTAGCATTTCCTTATCACCCGGGTTCAACTTCACCAAGCTGGAAATTAACCAACCGGTATTAAACCCGGGACGATTGAATTGAGCCACTTCAAAATACCAGCCTTCGATTTGGAAGAAGTGAAATCGTACATCACTAACCGTATCGAAGCGCAAATTCCCTTTTTTCATTTCATAGAGAAAAATGGTCAAATAATCAGGGGAAAAAGAGCTTCGGGTAAAGGCCTCAGGGAGTTTAGAGTCCTGAAATGCCCTCCTCAGATTCATAAATCCTAATTCATGGGAAAGCGGGTGTAAGAATTCCTTTTCATCCCCAACAGGTTTATCAAAAAGATTACGAAAAGGACCAAAGTCCACTGCATCAATTACCCATTCGTAACCTAAACCCTGCGGTTGAATTTTTAAAATGAGTGTGGCACTTTCTCGTTTTCCCTGAAAGAAAAACTCTGCCTTCACCTCAGCAAACCAGCCTTCCTGATGAAAGCTTAAGTACTGAGGGTAGACTTCTGAGAGAACTTGGTCTACAAATTGAGTTTTTAGTGCGGTAGAGATTCCGCTGGTTTGATTATCAAACAAGACCTGAAGGAAACCTTTTCTTAAAGAAGAATTGTGATAAAGTGAATCTCCAGGATAAAATCGAGTATTTCCATCAATGGATTCCTCTGCATTGAAGCGCCGAAAAAATTGATTCAGTTGTTTGGTCGAGGCGGCGAAACGACCATCATCTTTGATTGTTCCGCCAGAGCCAATGCCCTGAGCGGAAACAATCGAGATGCTTGCGACAAAAATCGCAATGGTAATAAGAGTTATTCTCATGCTGAAGTTTCAGTCACGCGCACATCGCCGAGCATTACGTCCCAAAATTCGATGGTACGACCAGCGATTTGAGTCTGCTTTTTCTCTACGTAAATGGTGATATCTTTCTTGGTGGTGTCTTTGTAGTTCATGCCTGTTTCAATGGATGTTCCTTCGAAGCGCTGGAAAATAGTGATCACTCCTACATAACGACCATCAGGCTGACGCTCTAGATCAGAGATATACTGAATATCATACCAAGTGATATTCACTCGATCATAGTTAAGAGCCATCAAGCGCTCGAAGTATCTTCTGACCTTGTAATAAGCAATTTCAGGAGAATTGATGCTAGAAACTCCCATTTCAGCTCCTGGAGCGAAAAGCTCTTCGGCACGATCCATCACACGGTTAGCTTCAGAAAACTGAGTTTCTTTGCTACCGATTATGGCAATGTATTTACTTAGGTCTTTTACCTTTTCAAGCGCCAAAGAATCAATCGCTTGTTTTCTTGCAGGGCTGATATTTTCGGACTGAGCCATCGCAGCAAATGAGTTGGCAAGAAAAAGACCAAGGAAAAGGATTAGGATATTTTTCATTGTATTTAGATTCTAATGGTGATTACTTTCTTCTTAACTCAAGCTCAGAAACCTTTCCATTGGCATCCAAGCGGATATCACTAATGAAATTCAGGTTCTTTTTGGTGTCTTTTAAGTATTCAAGATACTTTCGAATAGTAGTAGGTTCGTCGTAATCTTTAACACCATTTTCTTCATGAATAACGATCAGAACTGGCGTATCCTGATTGGAAAACATTGCCAAGGTTTGCTCGATGGATTGATTAGCAATTGAAGAATTACCAGCTGCGGCAACTGAATTGAAAGCATTTTCAAGCTTTCCAGCTGCAACTTCTTCAGCAGAAGGAGCAGGTGGCTGAGGAGCCGGCTTCTCTTCAACTCGTTCAACAGGTGCTGGTTCAGGTTCTGGCTGGACTGCTTTCTTTTTGGATTTACAAGCTCCCAATGCTAGTACCATTACTAACGCTAAAACCAAGGAGCGATTCAGCGTGGAGGTGATAGAATTTACTTTCATTGTTAAGGGTTGAGTTAATTTTTTGAAAGGTTGATCGAATGTTTCAAATACTTTGAAATTCGTAACAAAGTAAATAAAAAGCATTGATTATCTGGCAAAGGACGGTCCAAAACCCTTGGATACTTTGTCAAAGATTCTAAAAATTTTTATGAGCGGTGAAGGAAAAATACTCCTGAAAAAAAATCTTCCAAAAAACCACGAAGATCGGAATTGATTAAGATTTAGCTTTTCTATAGAAGATGGTAAATAAACTTAAAAGCCTAATTCGAAAAATTCATAAAACCAATTATTAAAACTAATATTATAGATATTTTAAAAATTTCGGATAGGCAAAAAATACCCATTTTTGGGGATGTTTTCGTGTTTTTTTTATTCCGAAATTTACAATGTGTTAAGTTTTAATCAGGCTATGCCAGCGAAAATGTCCGGGGATTCCTCGGGCATTTTCTATTTTACTTAGAATTTGGAAGGGAAAGTCTGGATGAAATCAGATTCCTGAAGAGTAAATAGGCGATTCCAGTGCCAATCAACAATAGACTGGAGACAAGTGGGGAAGGATAATTTTTTGGATCGATGAAAAAAATGAAATTGACCAATAACTGTAAGGCTGCGTATCCTAATGCAATAAATACATGGTTCATTTTACATTCATTGGCAAGAATTTGGTAAAAATGAGTCCTGTGAGGTTCTGATAATTTTTCCCCTCTACGAATTCTCCGAGCCATGGTCATGACGACGTCTACTCCATATA
>JABXHZ010000325.1 GCA_013373335.1 Cyclobacteriaceae bacterium
AAAATTAATTCTTTGCTTTCTGAATTGGTTGATGATGTCAAGGCAAACATCAGCAGAGTGTCTCCAATTTTTGGCTGGCTAATTCCTCTTGCAAAAGGTAGAGATGAGATGCTTCTCAATTTCTCTATTCAATTAGCTCGAGACGGTGCTTGGAAATACGCAAGTGAATATCATCGTTCATCAGAGAAAATTACAGAACTCAATAATCGGGATATAAACATCGCAGAACTCGCCAAAAAACTAATCAATCCTGGAAAATTCCTGAGTTTCCTTACTCGGATCGTTGGATTTGCGGAATGGAAATCCGTTGACAAGACCATGAGTCAGCTGGATTTGATGCTTCCCGAGAAAGTTTGATTTAATCAAAACTTTCAGCTCATTCCTTCAATTTCATGCTTTGCTTCCATCTCATTCTTCCTGTTGGTTCTTTCTTTTTTCAATTTCATTGAATAAAAATGAGTCCCCTGAAAGTAATCAACCCTAGCCTCTGACTCACCTGTAGCAAAGGTCCATTTTTCACTTTTGAAAAGCTTCACTTTATCTTCATGCAATTCCAGTAATTCATCATATGGTCCACGTGGGGAAATCAATTTCACGAAAATAGGCGCCGTCTCTATGGCAATAAACAACAACATGATAAATACATTTGCCATTGCCATAGCTTCACTTTCATCAGTGAGCTTAGCCAATGCATCCATCCTAGCAGCCAATCCATCAAAACCTTCAATCCCCGGCTGTTGCTTTTCAAACTCTTGCTGTCTAAGGACTACAAACTGTCTGATTTGCGCCTCCAGCGTATCAATTCGAATTTGATTCCGTTCTCTCAATTCTTCAAGGGAAAGCTGTGCTGCATCCAATTGTTGTTCTTTCTTTTTGGCATTAGTCCCCAATCCCACAATTCCACTGGTACTCGAAGTTTTTTCTCCAAAGCGCTCCGCATCATATTCCTCCTGAAGTTTGTCGCGAAAAGATTCCGCTTCCTCAACCTCTCTCTTCAGTACATCTATTTTTATTTCCAGTTCTTCAATTTCTGGAAATCCTTTTGCCAAATTCATCTTTGATTGGGTAATGAATTCGGTTCGCTTTTCATCTAGTTTTCGATTGATTTCCCGCTCGAACATTTTCAATTCCAAAGGCTTCGATATCACCAAAGCCAGCAAAACCGCCAATACCAATCGGGGAATCGCTAATTTCCATTCAGCCCAGGCACTTCCCTTTTTTCGCATACTGGAAACGATAAAACGATCCAAATTGAAAATCATCAATCCCCAAAGCAAACCAAATCCGATAGCGGGCCAAATAGATTGAAATACTGTAAACAAGGCATAGCCAGCAGCTAAAGCAGCTAATAGACCTGTAAAAAATACGGTAGCCCCTATACCCAAATACTTATTAGACTCGGTAGGAGTTCGATTCAAAATTGAAAAATTAGCGCCACTGCAAAACCAGAAAAAACGAATAAGTGAATTCATATGACCGAAATTGATGATTTGGTTAATTGGATAACGATGGAATCTATCCAATTGGGTACCAAAATCTTTACTTTAATGCAAATCGAAGAATTCTGGGACAGAAAGGGCTTTTTCAGGGATAAAAACCGGATAGGACAAATTCCGTTTTTGTTCGAGTTGTTCGGTTCCGTTCAGAGGATGAACGGTTTTGGTTCAGTTAAATTTTGGCTTATGTTTGATTTCATGTAATGCCTTTGACGAGCGAATAATATTGGGGGATGATTTAATTTAGTGCATTCCATTTGGCCGCTTAAAAACAAAATACAAAAACATGAAAAAAGCAGTCTTTCTATTCTTCTTTATGCTTTTGGGATTTATGGGTATTTCCTTCTCTCAAGAAGTACCATTTGAAAATGAAGTAAAAGAAATTACCCAACGAATAAAACGAGATGGCTATCAAATTGGTAGCACACTATTTACAGGAAGCTCATCCATTCGACTTTGGGAAAGCTTGTCAACAGATTTCCCTGAATATCCCATCATCAATACAGGCTTTGGAGGTTCGAAAGCATCAGACTTGAAACGTCATCTCTACCCATTGGTACTTCAGTTTAAGCCTTCCCGGGTTTTTATTTATGAAGGGGACAATGACATTCAAGCGGGTTTAAGTCCGGAGGAAATCATGTCTGATTTAGAACAAATCGTCTTACGGATTCAGGTAGTGGACCCTTCCACTCAGGTTTTCTTAATCAGTGCCAAACCAAGTCCTTCCCGCTGGGATAAAAAAGAAAATTATTTGGAGCTAAATGAAGCCATGAAAGACTTTTGCAATCAAAAGGAAGGTGTTGAATTTGTGAACGTTTGGGATATTATGCTCGATGAAAATGGCACACCCATTTCAGACATTTTTATACAAGATCAATTGCATATGAATGGAAAAGGTTATGCGCTTTGGAAAAAGGTTTTCACCAAGTACTTCACTGAAAAATAAGTTCAAAAAACCAACTTATGATTTCATAGAAATTATGGTCCAAAAACCCGTAGGGAAACAGCCAAAATAATCTGTTGGGACCGGAAACTACGGTCTTGCCCTAGGATTCGCTCCAAATTAATCTTTTGATCATTGAACTCCCGCTCATAGCGAAGATCCAGCCCAAGAGGCCCGATAGCTACACCCAATCCAAACTGATAGCCTAATCGAAGTCGCTTGTTAAATTCATCAACCTGCGATAGAAGGAAATTATCTTTTAAGGTATAATGAGCTGAAGGGCCTCCAAAAGCGGTAAGTACTTGAAAGAGTCTAATACCCACTAAAACAGGTATATCAATTCTCTTGGAAAAGGCCTCCCCATCGACAGTTTGAAATCGTGTCTCTGTGTATACCAACTCAGGTCTCAAATAAATGTCATAGGAATTCATGGTGTAAAAAAGCCCAGCATGATACCCAACATTTCCTAGGGGATCTTCCCAAACATTTCCCAAATCACGGAAATACTTTCCTGAGGTATTGTAATTCGTCCCAAATTTTAATCCTAATCCGGAACCCTGCTGCCCATAACTTTGTACAGAAAGGACAAAAAGAAAAATAGTGGCAATAATCCCAATGCGTATCTTATCCATAATCTTTCTCTTTTGGTTGTTTTTGAGTATTCCCTAACTGAAATATGGCCTAATTTCAAACCTTCTCTTCCAAATTCTTCGTATCAAGCAGGGAAGATTCAAACAGAACCCAATCCAATTGGTTTATGAATTGGTTCAAATTCGAGACCAAAATTCGAACTCACGAAAAATTTTACTTAATAATGTCAATTTCAAAAATCAATAAGCTACCTATGTATAGTTTGATTTTGAGCTTCATTCTCGCCTGTAGTAGCCCTACTGAGAATCAGGCTGAACAATCCCTAGCTCCTTCTGACGCGGAAAAATTAGCACAATTTAGCGGTAGAACTGAGCTTGCAACCTTTGCCGGAGGTTGTTTTTGGTGTGTGGAAGCTCCATTCGAAGATTTAGATGGAGTAATCACCGTAATTTCCGGCTATGC
>JABXHZ010000340.1 GCA_013373335.1 Cyclobacteriaceae bacterium
GTCCATCCTTCAGGTCCATTTTGAATGAATGAAAAAGATGAACTAGTCCATGCATCAGTCTCTCCTGGTAAAGGCTCTTGATATTTTGACCTCCAGTAATAAGTTACCGAATCATTTCCTGCTAACAATTCAGATTTCCATCTGAAAAGCCCTTTGGTTGGGATTCGGATTTCCTTTCGGTAAGCAGAATTGAATTTAGAAGTAGTATCCAGTTGAACAATGATGGTCCGCTCCAACTCACTTGTTCCGGGTATTTGACCAATCAATTCCAGGTCCTGTGTGTTGACAATCCCATAATTCAGCGGGAAGAGATGGATCGTTCCACTAAGAGGAATGAACTGGGTAAAACTGATTTGATTATTGGAAAAAGTCATTTCCTCCACCTCTTGCTTACTGTTCACTTCCAATTCAAATACATTCTCCCCGGCAGAATTTAACTCTATATTCGGAATCGAGAAAAACAGGGTATCCAATCGGTTGGTAGGAGGAATTTGAACTTCCGGATAATCAATAAGTGTCCCATCAGGCAACCTTCTCCGAATCCGGTAATGAATCGAATCTTCACTAGTTATCCCGATATTTCGAAGAACAAAACTCAACTTCAAACTATCAGATAGGGATGTAATCGGATCGTTTGAAAAACTTTCAATCTTCACTTCCGATTCATTCAGGAAATAATCTGGCTTATCTGCAGGAAAAAGTCTTACACCCGGATCCCCAAGCAATATCATTTGTTCCATGTGGGAATAATTCAAAGGATTCAGACCATATCGCTGAATAAATCTGGTCTCCGATCCTCTTTTTATTTCCCCGATAGTTCGATAAATAGTCGTGCTATCTGCAAAAGCTTCGAGATAAAACTGCTCCGAATACCTCCTCAAATACACATCTACTCCGATAGATGAATTGGCGAGAATGTTTGAAGCACCTTTTTCAGCAGCCATGACCCAATCTTCCCCTTGGGTATAGTTTGTACCAAAAGCACTTCCATAGTCACACCCATTAAATAACATGACCGGATATTTTCCTTTGTTTTGGTAATTGATGGTAGGGTCTGATGCAAAGCCAATATCAATATCAAGAATGGTTGGGGAACCATGTCCAAAAAATGTCACCAAGGATCTGCCTTCATTTAGGTCTCCCGTAATATCAATCACTTCCACTACGTTATTGGAGCGCTTTCTATAAGTAGTCACATTTCCGCCCAAGAAAGGCCCCTCTGCAATAGCTTTGAAACCATTGAGAAAATTAAAATATCGATCTAACTCTTCCTCCGAAACACCGCCACCAAGATGGATTAGTTCTTTTTGCCAAGGGGCGGACAAACCCAACTGATCTTTTTCGATCGCTTTTTTGAGATAGATTTCCAATTCCTGAGAATTCTTTGCAGGAATTCGACCGATAGCTATGGCAGGTACATTCGGGCTTTCAGGATCTAAGTTTACCACGAATTCATTATCCGAAAAAGGATATCCTGCCACTGGAACAAGGCTTTGAAAAGGAAAAATCGAGGGATTATTTCGATAGAAATAGGTTCGTCCCCCTTCTCTTGCTGTTGAATAGATTGCTAATCCCCTGCCAGCTAAGAGTACATGGGATGGCCGATGAACTGGGTAATATGCTTTTAAAAAGTTAACCAGGGCTAAAGGAGTTTCCTCTCCAAACGAAAACTGATTGTACAAATCCTCCATCAAAAGAGTCAAGGTATCATAACTTCCTCCTACTGAAGAAGCTCGATGTTCCGCATATGCCTGTAAAGGATTCTCAAAATCTGTCCCTGCTTTTTGTAATTCACGGTGCCCAACTAACAGGTAGTTGGCAGATTGAGAAAGGTAATCCCGAAAACGCACCTTTTGCAATTGACCGATTTCCTGAATATGCGCTTCGTTTTCCAACCACAGCCGACTGGCTCTACCTTCCTTTCCGGCTTGAAGCCTTAAATCATTCCCTTCCCTGCTTAAATTAATTTGCTCTGGATTTTCCAAATCGAAGACATCAAGAGCCCTATAATTTTGGGTTAACCCAGAAAATCGAATCTGAGAAACTCCTTCTTGAACCTCCAGCGTTTCAAAATCAAAATCTGAATTTGAAGGAGCCTTTTGATAAATTACTCGAGTATAGGTAATGGAAATATTATCCGTGGATTCAGGCCCGGTTGGGCTTACAGTAATCAGTATATTTCCTGCAGGATCAAAATCAGAATACTGCAGAGGGATTTCCAAATAGACGGTGTTGAAACCATCGAAAGAAGCTTGCTGAGCTACGCGAAGGGTCGCATTATTTTTACCAACACTGATTCGTACAAGATGCTCATTGAGAGACCGACCCACCAGTCCAATTTCTAATCTAGGAGAGCCGGCATTAACAATTTGACCCAAATTTTCGAAAGGGATAGACCTCACATTTCCTTTAGTCAAAACAGAACTCATCCATCCTTCTCCAATGTCATATTTCGACAGACGAAAGCCTAAAGAATAGGAATTCCCCAAAGAAAATTGCTCTCCAAAAACCTGCATTTGAGAACTCTGATAATTCGGGAGTTGGCTTAAATCAGCAGGTGGCGCCAACCGAGATGACATCCGTTTTCCTTGCCGATCGGAATGGATTGTCAGGAAGAAAGCAGTACTATCAGAATGTGTATTGTAATAGGGGTTTACAGGTACTAAATCCCGATAAAGGATGGAATCCAAGGTAGCATCATTTCTCAACCCGAAAAACTCAATAAAATCTCCTTCATCCA
>JABXHZ010000370.1 GCA_013373335.1 Cyclobacteriaceae bacterium
CCGATGCGATTGCGCCGCCAACAATAAAAAATGGATTCTTTTCACCTGCAAGCATAAAACCCAAGCAAATTCCCGGAAGGATGGCATGGGAGATTGCGTCTCCAAGTAAAGCTTTGTTGTCAAGAAAGCTAAAGGTACCCACGAAAGCGGCACCGATTCCCAACAGGGTAATCCCCATTACAACAAATGCAATGGATGAATCCTGAAAAGAAAAGAAATACAGAAAATCTTCCATTAGTCTTTCAAAGGATTAAATTCTTTCTGTCGGATAAGCTCAGATACTTTGGAAAGAAGGTTTAGCTTTCCACCGTAGGTTTTTTTGAGTAATTCTTCGGTTACTACTTCATTTTTTGGACCCGAAGCGACTAAATGAAGATTGAGCATGATGAACCAATCAAAGTAATTCACGGCCGAGTAAATGTCATGATGGACCACGATCACTGTTTTTCCATTTTGACTCATCTCCTGAAGCAAATTGAAAATTGCCGTTTCGGTATTCATATCCACGCCCGCAAAGGGTTCATCCATCAAATACAGGTCTGCTTCTTGTGCCAATGCTCTGGCAATAAATACGCGTTGCTGTTGGCCTCCGGATAATTCTGAGATTTGTCGATGAACGTAGGCAGTCATTCCAACTTTTTCTAGGCAGGAGAGTGCCAGCTCTTTTTCTTTTTTACCCGGTCTTTTGAAAAGCCCCAGTTTTCCATAGGTGCCCATTAATACTACGTCTAAAACCGAAGCAGGAAAATTCCAGTCTACGGATTCCCGTTGGGGTACGTAACTTATTTTGTTTCGGACTTTGTCTAATTCCTGATCAAAAATCTTTACATGACCACTGCTAGGTTGAATTAATCCCATAATCGATTTAATTAAAGTGGATTTTCCAGCTCCATTTGGACCGAGTATACCAATAAGCTTTCCTGCAGGAAGGCTAAAATCCACATTCCACAATACAGGGCTTTGATCGTAGCTGACCGTTAGATCATGAATTTCTAAAATAGGATGGTCTATGTGTTTAATCATGGTTGAAGGGCTTGATAAATGGTATTGAGATTGGATCGGACCATTCCAATATAGGTGCCCGCCTCGGTATTGGGGGCGTCTAAGCTATCGGTAAACAAAGGTCCCGCTAATTGGATGGGATGATTACGTTTTTCGCAGGCTTGGACCAATGCATTTAAAGCTCTGGGAGAAATGGTTTGCTCCGCAAAAACAGCCTTTATATTTCTATCAATTATAAATTGAACCAAAGTTCCCAAATCACGGAGTCCGGGTTCACTTAATGTGGAAAGTCCTTGTAATCCTCTGACTTCGATATGATAGGCTTCCCCAAAATAAGCAAAGGCATCATGAGCTGTCACCAAAGCTTGTCCGGATGAAACCAATTTACCGGTTATTTCTTGGGCATAATTATTTAGCTCTTGAAGCTTTTTTCGATAATTATTCCAGTTGGACCGTACTTGGTTTTCCCATTCTGGTTTCCATTCAATCAGTTTTTCTACCGTGCTTTCTAATGCCATCTCCCAAAGTTGCACATCAAACCAAATATGGGGATCTACACTATGAGCTTCTGGACCAGATCTTAGAAGTTTGTTTTCTGGTAGTTCCTCAGACATGTTGATGAGGTTTTGGCTATAGGCAAGTTTTTCAAAAATTTCAGTCATTTTTCCTTCTAGAAACAAGCCATGGTAAACCACCAAATTTGCATTTGTCAACAAGTCTAAATCACGGACTGAGGCTTTATACAAATGGGGATCTACGCCTGCTGGCATCAGGGGTTGTACATCCGCCAAATCTCCCACAATCTCTGAAATAGCATCTGCTAAAATGCTGGTAGTAGCAACAATCATGGGTTTCTCCCGAGTTTCCGGGGAGGAATTTTTACAGGAGAAAAGGCCTGCAATTAAAAGTGTTAATGCAACGATTCTTTTCATGATTGAATTGCCAGAATGTTGGATGCGACATCTTTCGACATGAAAATGCTTTTCTTTTGGTCAACAAGAATTTCAACGGAGCCATCGAATTCTACTTTGTCCAATATTTTCACTCTTGCTCCAATGTATGCGCCAACTTTATCCATGTAGCGTAGGAAGGCTGCAGAACTGTCTTTTACTGCCACGATTTGTCCGGATTGGTCGATTTCCATTTCACTGATTGGAATACGTGGGCGAGCTTTTACATCACCAAATTCATCGGGGATAGGGTCTCCATGAGGATCGAATTTTGGGTAATTTAAAAAAGCATCCAATCGCTGAATGAGTAGGGGAGATTGAATATGCTCTAATTCTTCCGCCACATCATGCACTTCATCCCAGGCAAAATTCAATTTTTCAACTAGGAATACTTCCCATAATCGATGTTTTCGAATAGTCTGTAAGGCCAATTTTTTTCCCTCTTGGGTAATGTTTACCCCATAATATTTTCGATAGTTGATTACGCCTTTTTCCCCAAGTTTTCGAAGCATGTCAGAAACGGATGCAGGTTTGGTCTTCATTTCAGCAGCGATGTCATTTGTTGAGACCGATTTGCTAGCTCCTTCGGATAGGTGATAAATGGCTTTTAAATAATTCTCCTCTGATGCAGTCAGTTTCATGTCAGGTAATATTTAAAACAAATGTAAAAATATAATTAGATATAGCTAAAAAAATATTCTATTATATCTAAAATCACTGTGGATAACCAGTTCTCAAATGTTATTTTGAATTTAGGGCTGTCTAAAATAAATTTTAACATAAATAAAAAAATAATACAAAGTGTTGAACAATAAATAGATAGAGGAATTGAAAAGGTTGGAATATTCAAAAATTAAGTGATTTGAATCGCTTAGATAGAGTTTCCTTAATGTGGAATTTGGTTTCGAGAAAAGGGACGAAGTGGATAAGTGTGGAAAGTTTACTTCCAGGAATTAGGAGCCCAATAATTCTTCCAGTACTTGGATCAAAAGTTTTCCCTCTTTATTCCAGGAATAAAAATTAGATTCAAGATTTTCGAAAAAAGAGGTATTTAAGCCTTCTCTAAATTCCTCTTGGGATTTAATAGGTTCATCAAAATGAATTGAGATTCCAAGCTTATATCTTGTAACAAGATGATCCCATCTTGAATTTGAATTGATGATTATTGGACAGCCTAATCCACAGGCTTCAAAAAGCTTGCTGGGGAGTTTATTTAAAATGGCAGGATCTAATTCGTAGGGAAGAAGTAAAAAATCAG
>JABXHZ010000180.1 GCA_013373335.1 Cyclobacteriaceae bacterium
GAAAAAAGCTATCAAAAAGCCTTAATAGGGCATTTGATTTTTCTATTGGAATATAATTCAATCTCTTATCGCACAGGATTGCTCTTTCCTAAGAATAATCTCACTTAGTTTTTTCCCTTCCGCCCAATTCTCCTATTTTTAATAGATATGAATAGGGAAGAAAATATTAGGCAAATCTCGGATTCATCCAAGACTTGGGATATTGCCGTAATTGGCGGAGGTTCTTCTGGTTTAGGAGTTGCATTAGATGCGATTTCGAGAGGGCTTTCCGTTGTACTTTTAGAAAAAGCCGATTTTGCGAAAGGCTCTTCCAGTCGAAGCACAAAATTAGTTCATGGAGGCGTCCGTTATTTGGCCCAAGGAGACATTGGCTTAGTATTGGAAGCTTTGAAGGAAAGAGGGAAGCTGTTGCAAAATGCTCCACATCTCACCTCCAATCAGCCCTTTATAATTCCTATTTATTCTTGGTTTGACCGAATTCAATACAATACAGGCCTGAAAATTTACGATTGGATGGCTGGAAAACTGCGGATTGGAAAAAGTCACTTCATATCAAAAGAAGAAACCTTGGAACGACTTCCTGGCATCAAATCCGAAGGTTTACAAGGGGGTGTGGTCTATTATGATGGCCAATTTGATGATGCACGATTAGCCTTGGCCATTGCCATGACTGCAGATGATGCCGGTGCCTGCATTCTCAATTATGCCTCAGTTCGGGGCCTAATCAAAGACGAAAATGGAAAACTGACCGGCTTGAAGGTTCGGGATGAATTGGATGGAACTAAGTATACCTTGAAAGCAAAAATGATTGTCAATGCCACAGGAGTTTTTGCGGACAAAATCCTTCAAATGGACAATCCTGATGCTGCAAAAATGATACAGCCCAGTCAAGGAATTCACTTGGTTCTGGATTTGGATTTTTTGGGCGGAAAAGATGCTTTAATGATCCCAAAGACTAAAGATGGACGTGTTCTTTTTGCCGTTCCTTGGCATGGTAAGTTAGTTGTAGGCACCACAGATACGCTTCGGGAAAAAGCGAAACTAGAGCCGGAAGCTTTGCAAAAAGAAATTGATTTTGTGCTGGAAACCGCTTCAGGTTATCTTTCCAAAGAACCTACCCGAGCCGATGTTAAAGCAGTATTTGCCGGTTTACGACCTTTGGCACGGCCCAAGGAAGAGGGAGCAAAAACCAAGGAAATTTCCCGCTCGCACAAAGTAATTATCTCAGGAAGCAACCTAGTGACCTTAACCGGAGGTAAATGGACAACTTTCCGCAAAATGGGAGAAGATACGGTAGACCATTATCAGGAAATCACCGAGGAACTTTTAGCTCCAAGTGAATCATTCGGAATGAAACTACATGGATATACCACTACACTGCCAGGTGGACACTGGACAGTCTATGGATCAGACGCTTCCAAGATTCAAAAGCTAGCTGAAGATCGACCGGAACTTGCCGAAAAAATCCATCCTGATTTCCCGAACATCCTAGCTGAAGTAGTGTGGTCCGTTCTGGAAGAAATGGCCGTTAAAGTTGAAGATATTCTTTCAAGGAGAATTCGAATGTTGATTTTGGATGCACAAGCAGCTTTAGATTCAGCGGAAAAAGTCGCTAAAATCATGGCTGATGAACTACAAAAGGACAGCAACTGGATCGAACAGGAACTTGCTGACTTTAGAAAAGTAGGCGAAAAGTATTTAATTAAAGCCTAGATTTTGAATCATCCTCTTTAAAAAATTCAAAAACAATAACCCTAAAATGACCCAAATCAAACCCTATATTATGGCCTTGGACCAAGGAACAACTAGTTCGAGAGCCATTATTTTTGACAAACAAGGGCAAATTGTCTCTGTTGCCCAAAAGGAATTCAAGCAGCATTTTCCCAAGCAAGGATGGGTGGAACATGACCCCGAGGAAATCTGGACTTCCCAATCTTCGGTCATGATTGAAGCTTTGGTCAGCAAAGGGATTTCTGTTGACCAAGTAGCAGGAATCGGTATTACCAATCAGCGGGAAACTACCATCGTCTGGGACCGAAAAACCAGCAAACCAATATTTAATGCCATCGTTTGGCAGGATCGTAGGACGGCTGCTTTTTGTAATGAACTGAAAGAAAAAGGACATGCCGAATTGGTTGTCTCCAAGACAGGATTGATCATCGATGCCTATTTCTCGGCCACCAAAATCCGGTGGATTCTGGATCATGTGGAAGGAGCACGGGAAAAAGCTGAAGCGGGGGAATTGGCATTTGGAACGGTGGACTCTTGGTTAATTTGGAAACTTACCAAAGGCGAAAAACACCTCACAGATATCACCAATGCGAGCCGTACCATGCTGTTCAACATCCACACCGAGCAATGGGATGAGGAACTTTTAAGCTTATTTGACATTCCAAAATCTATACTACCCGAGGTGAGAAGCTGTTCAGAGGTGTATTGTGAAACTGCTGGCGATGTTTTGCGGAGCAAAATCCCCATTGCCGGAATCGCAGGAGATCAACAGGCAGCTCTTTTTGGACAACTCTGTACCGAGCCCGGCATGGCCAAGACTACTTATGGAACAGGATGCTTCTTGGTGATGAATACTGGAAAAGAGGCCGTAAGATCAAAGAATCAACTGCTTACCACAGTAGCTTGGAAAATCGGCAATGAAACCAATTATGCTTTAGAAGGATCTGTTTTTATCGGAGGAGCTGCTATTCAATGGCTTCGAGATGGTTTGGAATTATTCAAACATGCTAAAGACTCTGAAAAACTAGCTACAAGTCTCGATGATAATGAAGGGGTGTATTTCGTGCCTGCATTGGCGGGATTGGGAGCTCCTCATTGGGACCAAAACGCGAGAGGTGCATTTTTTGGAATTACCCGAGGCACCACAACTGCACATTTTACCCGCGCGGCTTTGGAAGCTATTGCCTACCAAGTCTACGACGTAATCAAAGCCATGGAAAAGGACGCGGGAGAACAGACCAAAGAGCTCCGAGTGGATGGAGGAGCCACGGCCAATAACTTCCTAATGCAGTTTCAATCTGACCTTTTGGATTGTGAAATCAAACGTCCTCAAATCATCGAAACGACTGCCATAGGAGCAGCATTCCTAGCAGGCTTGGCTGTGGGATTTTGGAAAGATCAATCTGAAATACAATCACTTTGGCAGGCAGACAAAAGCTTCCAACCTGAAATGGAAAAAGAAAAGCGAGAAAAATTATTGCATTTTTGGCACAAAGCAGTCGAACGATCTAAAAACTGGGTAGAATAACATGAATCCATACATCGCAGAAATTATCGGAACAGGCCTTTTGCTTTTATTAGGCTCGGGTGTGGTCGCTAACGTAGTATTACCACAAACCAAAGGGAATAACTCTGGCTGGTTGGTCATCACCACCGCTTGGGCCTTGGCTGTTTTTGTTGGGGTGGTTGTAGCTGGACCATACAGTGGGGCCCATTTGAATCCAGCCGTAACTATTGGCTTAGCTTTAGCGGGAAAATTCGATTGGTCAATGGTTCCCGGTTATATTGGAGCCCAAGTGGTCGGAGCATCATTGGGAGCATTTTTATCCTATGTAGTTCATATCGATCATTTCAAAGTAACGCAGGACCCGGGGGAAATTGCCGCTCCCTTTGGCACCAGTCCCGCTATCAGAAATTTGAAAAACAATTTCCTTTCTGAAGTGATTGGAACCTTCGTATTGATCTTTGTGATACTTTACATCACGGGTGCGAAAATCGAAGATGCAAACCAAACCCCTATTGGCCTAGGCTCTGTAGGGGCTTTACCGGTGGCATTTTTGGTATGGGTCATCGGTATGGCTTTGGGAGGAACAACGGGCTATGC
>JABXHZ010000384.1 GCA_013373335.1 Cyclobacteriaceae bacterium
CGAGCAAGAAGGGGATGGTTGTTGCGAATGCTATCCAAAACCTCCAATTTCCCAACTTCTAATTGAATGGGCGAAAATTCGGATGGAAGTTGAATGGCTGCCCGTATATCTCTGTTTAACAGCTGGTTAAATTTGATTTGAAGAGGTTCCCTGTTGGCCTCTATTTGTTCAATGGAGTTTTCCAATTCCCGTTTGGAAATTTGAATTTGAAGCACATCCCGCATGGAGTTATTTGAAGAAGAAGCGATCATTTCCGAAGGATTGGACATTGAATTTGGATTTCCTCCAGCAGCCTGAAACTTGATCAAAGCCAAGCGTTCGTATTTTTCCAGAAATTCCAGATTTTCTTTCTCAATTCGGATTTCTTCCTGTAAGCGGATGAGTTCAAACCAAGTGGACTTTACTTCAAATAGAAGTCGGTTTTTTTCTTCCAAAAAGAGCTGATACTGTGCTTGAGCCATCCAATTGGCTTCTTCTTTTTGAGTCCCAATCGTACCAAACCATGGGAACATCTGCATAAGCTGAATGTCTGCCTGTTGATTCCCCATAAACCTTTCCATGGGTCGGAAAAAGAAACCTGCCCGAAGTTCTGGATCGGGGAGGCCAGGTTGGTTGATTCGCTCCAAAGAAGCCTCATAGCGTGCGTATGCAGCTTTTAAACCTGGATTGTTTTCAGCGGCGATGATCAAATACTCATCTAGCGTTTGGGCTTGCAGGCTTATATTAAGCAAGAGAAAGGATAGTAGCCCCAGACCCTTTTTTCTAAAAAGCCAAAGGGAGAAGAGATTAATTCTTCGGAATATTGAATGTCTAGTTTTCATATTCTGATCGGTTTAATTCTTTGGCGAAATCTTGGGAATTAGATTTCAATTTTCGTTCAGCCCACCAGCAATACAGGGTGGGTACAATAAATACCGTGGTGATTTCCAAAACCATTCCTCCCACAGAAGGGATGGCCATAGGTATCATGATATCCGATCCGCGACCGGTGGAGGTCAAAACAGGAACCAATGCCAAAAGAGTTGTAGCGGTCGTCATCATGCAGGGTAAAACCCGTCGCTTTCCTGCTTCGATGACTGATTCTCGAATTTCTTGGATGGATTGGGGTTGATTAGACTGAAAACTTTGTTTCAGATAAGAGGCAACGACCACTCCATCGTCGGTGGCTATGCCAAATAATGCAATAAAGCCTACCCAAACGGCTACGCTCAGATTATACACTTTCATTTGGAATAAGTCCCTCAGATTGGTTCCAAAAAGGTCCCAATCCATAAACCAGTTCTGTCCAAAAAGCCAAATCATCAGGAATCCCCCTGAGAAGGCCATGGAAATTCCAATAAAGACAAATAGGGAGGTGGATACCGAGCGGAATTGAAAATAAAGAATTAGGAATATCAGGATCAAACAAAGGGGAACCACGATTCCTAGTCTTTTTTCTGCCCGAACTTGATTTTCATAGGAACCTGAAAACTCGAAGCGAACACCTTTAGGGACGGTAAGTTCACCTGAATCGATTTTTTCCTGTAAATAACTTTGGGCATCTTCCACTACGGTTACTTCAGAGAATCCGGGCATTTTATCCAATAAGACATAGCCTACGAGGAAGCTGTTTTCACCGCGAATCATATCAGGACCGGGTCTATAGGTGATATTAACCAATTGACTCAACGGGATGTAATTTCCCAAAGGGGTTGGAATTTGTAGTTTTTCGATAGCATCCGGATCATCCCGGAATTCCCGGGCATAGCGTACTCGAATAGGGAAACGTTCCCTTCCTTCCACCGTGGTACTCAGTTGCATGCCTCCAATAGCGGTCTCAATAAAATCCTGAACATCCACCACATTCATTCCGTAGCGAGAGATTTGATCTCGATTGATATTCAGTTCCAGATAAGGCTTGCCTACAATTCGGTCCGCAAAAACAGCTTCTTTTTTGACTGAAGGAACTTCTTTGAGGTATTTCTCCAGCTCCAATCCAAATTGCTCAATACTTTTTAAATCCGGTCCATAGACCTTGATTCCCATAGGAGCGCGCATCCCGGTTTGGAGCATGACCAAGCGGGTTTCAATAGGCTGAAGCTTGGGTGCAGAGGTCAGTCCGGGAATTTGTATGACCGAAACGATTTCATTCCAGATATCATCCGGAGATTGAATATGTGGTCTCCATTGCCTGAAATATTCTCCATTTGGATCCTCTACTAAATCCTCAACTCGAATCTGATTGGGAGCCATGGTTTCCGGATCATACCAAGTTCCGTCTCGAGTTTGGTATTTTCCATCTTTTACTCGAAAGCGAAGTCGATTACCATTCAAATCGGTCGCATATTCACTTTTGTAATTGATGGTGTTTTCAAACATATTGAGGGGAGCTGGGTCTATGGCAGTTTCTGCCCGACCTGCTTTACCCACCACTAGTTCTACCTCCGGGATAGCCGTTACCAACATATCCAGCTTTTGCAAGACTTCTTTGTTTTCCTGAACTCCCGCATGAGGCATGGTTGTCGGCATCAACAAAAAGGAGCCTTCATCCAAGGATGGCATAAATTCCTTTCCTAATCCCGGGAATGTATGGCTCAATCCAGACCAAATTCCGGTAGTTCGAATATCGACTCCAATCAGATCAAAGCTTCTTGGAAGAATACCAAATACCCGATTGAAGCCCAACCAAATACTTAAACCTAATAGAATGGTCAGGATAGGGAAGAGGATGAATTTCCCTTTATTGTTCAAGCACCAGTTGAGGATGCTAGGATAAATCCGGATAAATAAAGCGAATCCTCCCAATACCAATCCTAGCAAGAGCGTGATGAATATAAAATTGATAACCTTGCTAACGGACACGCCTAAAGGCATCCATAAATCAGTTAATAGCCAGGTTACGAATGCAAGGGTTATACTGATGATTATCAGATTTTTATACTTATCTAATTTTTCGGGATAATGATAAGATAGGGTATGGATAAGTCCATAAGCAAAAAGTAACCAACCTCCCCAAGACCATAAAGTAAATGCAATAAGAGGGCCCAAGACTAACCAGGAATAATTCAGGTATTGGCCCAGTTTGCGGCTATTGGTTCGAATGGAAAAAATCCAATGCGAAAAAGCCGGCATAATCAGCAAGGTGAAAATCAATGCTGAAACCAAGGCAAAGGTCTTGGTATAGGCTAGTGGTCCGAACAGTTTTCCTTCGGCTGCCTGAAGTGTAAAAACTGGCAGGAAGCTGATAATCGTAGTGCTGACTGCTGTAACAATGGCTCCTGAAACCTCAGAGACTGCTTTGAAAACAGTTTGAAGTTTGGATTCTCCTTCAGGTGCTGTTTCTAGGTGTCTAAGGATATTTTCATTAAGAATAATTCCCAAATCCACCATGGTTCCGATGGCAATGGCAATCCCAGAAAGTGCCACAATATTGGCATCAACTCCCCAATACTTCATAAAAATAAAGCACATCAGGACGGCTAGTGGAAGCAAAGCTGAAATCAAAAGGGAAGCCCGAAGGTTATAAACCAAGACAATAATCACCAAGATGGTGACTAAGATCTGAAGGTTGATTGCTTCATAGAGTGTCCCTAAGGTTTCATAAATCAGCCCTGTTCGGTCATAAAAAGGGACAAGCGTAACTTTGGAAATGGATCCATCAGCTAAGGTTTTACTCGGTAAGCCTTGGGATAGCTTTTCGATTTCTGCCTTTACCCCTTCAATTACCTGGAGGGGATTGTCTCCATATCGGGCTATGA
>JABXHZ010000354.1 GCA_013373335.1 Cyclobacteriaceae bacterium
GGCCATGGTGTAATCGAACAACTCCTCATCAAAGAGTTGGGGTATTTTGGAACGATAGATTTTTTTGAGGATTGGATTGACCAAAAAATAGAATCTCAGCGTAATCAACCTCAAATCTTGTCCAAAATCCAAGAGGAGAAAAGGCTGATTCCCGTCGTAGTGCATGTTATTCATAATGGAACACCTGTTGGTGAAGGAGCTAATATTCCTTTATCACAAATTGAAAATCAGATTAGGATTCTTAACGAGGACTTCAATCGAATGAACCCTGATGCCAATCGAACTCCTGCGGAGTTTTTGCCGGTAGCAGCTTCAGCTAACATTGAGTTTGTATTGGCAAAGCAAGATCCGGATGGCTTACCCACAAACGGAGTGGTCAGAATAGAAGGGCCAAATAACGCCTACCTTCCTGATGACGCGACGATCATTGGCCAACTCACCCAATGGAACCCAGAGGAATATCTGAATATTTGGGTAGTTCCTTTGGCTCAACCATACATAGGTTATGCTTCTTTCCCTATTTCTGATCTTCCTGGACTAAATTTCTCTCCTGCCCCAGCCATTATTGATGGTGTTACCATAGATTATCGGTTTTTTGGAACGGAAGGAAATGCTATAGGAGCTTCTTTAGGAAGGACTGCCACCCATGAAGTAGGGCACTATTTTGGGCTTCGACATATTTGGGGTGACGGAGGATGCGGGGTAGATGACTTTGTGGATGACACCCCTCTTCAGGACAATTCTAATTCGATTTGCAACGATAATCCGACTAGATTCAGCTGCGATTCAAACGATATGATCCAAAACTTCATGGATTATACGCCTGATGCCTGCATGAATTTATTCACTTTGGGCCAAGTTGAGCGATTTGATGTAGTCCTAGCAAATAGCCCAAGAAGAACCACATTAATCAATAACAGGGCTACTCAAGAGCCAGTACTTTTTGATCGGGACTTGGCAATCACTAAAATTATTGAACCAGCTGATTTCACATGTGACGCGTTAGTAAATCCCAGAGTTGAAATAAAAAATGCTGGTTTGGAAACAATAACCAATGCCAGAATCCGAGTTGCTTTAAACGGGCAAACCAATCAAAGCAGAATTTTCAATTTGAATTTAGAAACTGCTGAAACCGCTGAAATATCTTTTGATTCCTTCGAGTTGATTGGATCGGAAAATGAGGTTGTATTTGAAATTTTGGAAGTGAATAATTCCACGGATCAAAATTCAACAAATAACAAGGCTACCTCAAACCCAATTGTTCAAGAAGCCATTAGCCTTCCAATAAGTTTGGATTTAAGTAATATTCCCAATTCATGGACTATTAAAAATCCTGATGATTCTTTTACTTGGGAATCTACCAAACTCACCATTTCCGGGGAAGAGGAAGACTTAATCTATATTCGGAACTACGAGTATGATGCTTCTGGTGAATTAGATTATTTCATTTCTCCGGTAATTGACCTGAGCGAGTATCCGAATGCGCAGTTGGTATTTGAAATGGCTCATGCCCCTTATAATCAACCGGGATTTCAAGACGATTTGATAGTCGCGATTTCCGCAGATTGTGGTAATACATTTGAAATCCCTGATGCGACCTATCAAAAATCCGGGACTTCTCTTTCCACTTCGGCAGCTACTTTGAATGAGTTTATCCCATCAAATTCAAGTCAGTTCCGAACTGAGTTAGTCAATCTTCAGCCTTTTGCTGATTTAGGAAAAATTCGAATTGCATTCATCAATCTCAATGCTTTTGGGAACAATATTTATTTGAAAAATATACGAGTCTTAGAGCAAGAAGAATTCCGATACAGTTTAAAGATGGAAGAGTTGATTACTCCTTTTCCAATTTCTGACGGAAGATACCAAAATGAAAGAATTGAGGTCACCAATACAGGCAACCTACCTGTTTCCAATTTTGTATTTGTAAAAAGTGTCAATGGAAGCAATACGCAGTCGTTTTTGGCAAGCGGAAACCCCGTTGCACCGGGAGAAACTTTCATCCTTACTGGTGGAAATAGCACCAGAGATGGAAAAAACCGATTGGATTATGGAGTCATCCTTCCAAACTTTGACCAAAATGGAGGAAATGAAAGCGAATTGCGACGCTACGTAATAGAGAATACGGAACGTAGTTTAGTTCCTTGGAGACAAAACTTCAATGTTTCGACGGCTATTGAGCCCTGGCAAAGCATTAATCCTGAAAATGATACAGGTTCATGGACTTCAGTTCCAATAGCAGGAAGTAGACCTGGAAACGCCAGTGCAGTTGAAAACCCTGAATCCGGTAAATCCTATTGGTTAGGATCCCCTATATTTGACTTAGCGAAAAATACCCAAGCCTCTTTGTTCTTTGATTATGCGGCAGGCACTGTTGCAGAAGGAACAAAACTTGAAATCTTGGCAAGTGACGATGCGGGAGAAAACTATCAAGTAGTGTGGGAAGCTTCCGGTCCAGAGCTTTCTACAGTAGCTGGAATAGCAAATCCAAATAATTCAGAGGATTATGAAAGGGTATATATTAACCTAACAGACTTTGCTGGCGATCGAAAAAATGATATCCGTCTAGCTGCAGTTTTAAGAGTTGGAGAGGGTGAAAACTCCCCCGTTTACTTAGACAATCTGGAGTTATTCCTGAGTGCAAATCCAAATCCAGTTATTCCAGGGGATGGAGAAGCATTAATTTATCCAAATCCTGCTACGGAATATTTCAATATTGCATTCAATTTACCGCAATATGAAAATGTAACAATCCAGATAATTTCCTCAACTGGCTCTGTGGTGCATCAGGTCAACTATGCCCAGACTTTAAACCAAACCTATACATTCCCTAGAGATATTTTCTCGCCTGGTCTTTATCTTGTGCGAATGATAAGTCCTTCTCTGAATGAAATTCAACGGGTATTTATTAAATAATTTAAAATCAAGCCGAATTATCTAATTCGGCTTATTTTTTGCCAAATTACACAAGGCTATTGCAGCCAACTTTGTCGAGAATAAAAATCCCGATTATCTTTATCAATCTATTAATCGTCAAAATAGACACTGAATTCCTTGAAAAAGATTCTAATAAACCTCTTGTTAATTTTTGGAGCATCGCTCCTTCTTGGATTTGTTTTTTTAAAGATCTACCTCCCCGCATACACTAATCATGGGGAAACCGTATCCGTACCCGATCTTTCCGGATATACCTTTGATGAAGCAATAAATATTTTGGAAAAATCAGGGCTCAATTATGAGGTATCTTTGGACTCCGGCTATAGTACGGACGAAAAAGCTCTTGCAATTCTGAAACAAATTCCTCCAGCCAATGAACAGGTGAAAAATGGAAGAAAAATTTACCTGACATTAAATGCAAGGAATGCACCAATGATTAAGCTTCCAAATTTGGTGAACATGCCCTTGAAAAACGTGCAGGAGATTTTGGCAAACCTAGGTTTGGAAAGAGGAGAGATCATCTATGTGCCAGATATAGGGATCAATGTGGTCCTGGAACAGCAATACAAGGGAATGACTGTAACCGAAGGATTTGAAATTCCAAAAGGTGAAAAAATCGATCTGGTTGTCGGAGATGGTTTAGGAAATCAAATCTTGAGCGTTCCCAATTTTGTAGGAATGGATGAAATAGACGCTGAATTCCTAATATTGGGTTCTGGCTTACGAATGGGTGAAAAACTGTACTTTAAAAACGATACTGTTCCTCCAGGTTTTGTTTTCAGACAAGCACCACCTTCAGAAACACAGGTAAAAACCGGTGAAATGATAGACCTTTGGATATCAGCTAAAGAAAATTAATGAAGATGGGAAAGCACCCCCACATATTTTTTTGGAGTATTCTACTGACCTTATTTTCTTTTCAGGTCAATGCTCAAGTGGTGGAGTTTGGTCCTATTCCGAAGATTCAACTGAAAAATTATTCAAAGACTGAATTAAACGCGCGTCTAAACAATCGAATTCAATTCCCTTTTTGGGATGATTTTTCAGAAGGAATGGATACCCTCAAATGGGAATTTTCAGGAAGTACCTTTAGTGCTAGCATGGGGAATCATGCCCCATCCTTCGGTGTAATTGTCCTAGATGGTGTAGATGAAACTGGCCGCCCCTACTCTCGACAAATCAGAGAGCAAGGAGCAGGCGATTATCTAACCTCAAAACCCATTGATTTATCAGCTATTCCAAGCAACCAAAATGAAAGTCTTTACCTAAGTTTCTTTTGGCAAGCTGGAGGAAAAGGAGAAATGCCTGATGAAAATGATGCACTTGCTCTTGAAATCTTAACAGCCGATAGTGTTTGGACCAAAATCTGGCAAATGAATGGCGGACCAGACCGGGATCGGGAAGTATTTACTCAAGAAATAGTCTCTATATCTCCAGTTTATTTTCATCCGGAATTCAGGTTCCGATTTGTAAACCAAGGTAGACTTTCTGGACCTTTTGATACTTGGCTTATAGATTATGTTTATTTAAATACAGGAAGAGATCCTGAAGATCTGTTTTATTTAGACAGGGCACTAACGAGAAACAGCTATCTTTTTGCTGGAGATTATGCTGCTATTCCGCTCGAATTTTACGCCGACTTAAATACAGATGAATTGGTTCCGATTGCCAATGAATTCAATAATCTGGAAAATAGGTTTCGAGCGATGGAATACTCCATTTTACTTTCCGGAGAAACAGGAAATTCTACGATCGTAAACCTAAACACTCCTTTCAATCCTGTTCCAAATGCTCAGGAAAGAAGAATTTTTGAAAGTAATTCAGTCAACAATTTACCCGAAATAAACCAACAAACTGATCTAGAAATCTTAACTTATTTAACCACAGGTGATAAAAACTACTTTGAAATTTCTCAAGGAGATACGACCCTTTTTGAAAGTATAAATTACCGGGTTAATGATACCGTTCGGACTATTTTTCCGGTAAGGGATTATTTCGCTTATGATGCTGGAAGGGCAGATTATTCTGCAGGAATCAATCAGCGATCTGGAATGCTAGCAGTAAAATATGAAGTAGATCAACCTGTTTACATAAAAGGAATCTCTATAGATTTCACCAATCCAGCTCAAGCGGATCAGCCAGTCGATATCCTCATTTGGAATGACTTGGAAGCATCGCCTCTATTTAAAAAAGAAACGTTGATTCCATTAAAAGAAGAAGGTCAAGAGCTTATTTTCTTTCCTATAGATACAAATATTCGTGTTCAAGGTGAGTTTTTTATTGGATTTGCCCAATTCAGCAATGATTTTCTTTACGTGGGTTTGAGTAAAGAAAACGACCAAGCTGATAAGATTTTTTATAACGTAAATGGTGCCTGGGCCCAAAATGAAGAAGTAAGAGGTTCCTTGATAATTCGGCCGCATGTTAGTTTGGCACCTCCCTTCACAGAATTGGATACAGGACCTGAAAACTTCCGTTATTTCCCTAACCCCGTTGAAAGCAATCTTCACATTCAAGGCAATTTTCAGGAACTTCGGGTTTTTGATTCTTTTGGAAGGGAGATTTTCCCAGAAAGAATTCAGGATGCGCAAGGAGAAATCATTAACTTTATCA
>JABXHZ010000162.1 GCA_013373335.1 Cyclobacteriaceae bacterium
CAAACTGCTGGTAGATTTCTGCTAGGACATCAAAGACTGATTTTCCTTGAGTTTTATAATAAGCAACTGCTTCAGCTACCATGGCACAGGCACTGACGCCATCCTTATCTCTCACAAAATCCCCAACTAAATAACCATAGGATTCTTCTCCGCCCCCTATGAACTTTTCTTTGCCTTCTAGCTCCCGAATGATTGCAGCGATGTTCTTAAACCCTGTCAACACATTAAAACATTGCACTCCAAATCCTTCGGCAATCCGGTTAATTAGCTCCGTAGTCACAATGGTATTGACCATAAATTGGTGACCATCAAGTTTCCCAGCCTCCTTCCATTTGCTTAAGAGATAATAGGATAGTAGTGTTCCAGTTTGATTTCCATTTAATAATTCAAATTCTCCAGATTCATTAGGAACAACTGCTGCATACCGATCTCCATCTGGATCGCAAGCCAAAATCAAATCAGCATTGACTTTTTTACCAAGATCAATGGACATGGATAGTGCCTCCGCTTCTTCCGGATTTGGATAAATTACCGTAGGAAAATTTCCATCGGGTTCTGCCTGTTCTTTGACTATATGGATATTTTCAAATCCAAAAGTTCTTAAGGCAGCTGGAACCATTTTTCCAGATGCTCCATGGATTGGAGAAAATACAATCGCCATATCCTTTTGAGCCTGAATAGCAGCTGGTTCCAAACTCAGACCTTTCACTTGATCTAAATAAATCTGATCAAAATCAGATTCGATGTATTCAATCAAATCGTCATTTTTATCCCAATTCACTAGGTCGAAGGAGGTGATTTTTTTCACCTCGGCGATGATATTTTTATCATGGGGGGCTACAACTTGCGCTCCGTCTTCCCAATAAGCTTTGTATCCGTTGTATTCTTTAGGATTATGGGATGCTGTAATCATGACACCACTTTTACAACCAAAATGCCTTACTGCAAAGGAAAGCATGGGAGTCGGCCTCATTTCCCGGAAATAATAGACTTTAATTCCATTAGCTGTCAGTACATCTGCAGTGGTTTTGGCAAACAAGGTGTTGTTATTTCTGCTGTCATGGGTGATCGCCACAGAAATTTCTTGTTTTGGGAAGCATTGATGGAGATAGTTTGCTAAGCCTTGGGTAGCCATTCCCACTGTATAAACATTCATGCGATTGGTTCCAACACCCATCAGTCCTCTTAACCCACCTGTGCCAAATTCTAAGTCTTGATAAAAAGAATCGACTAATTCCGTTGGATTTTCATCAATCAGTTTCTGGATGGCTTTTTTGGTATTCTCATCTACATTGCCTTCGAGCCAAGCTTCGGCTCGAACCATGATTTTTGGGTCTATTTCAGTCATTTTTTCAAAAATTATTTCAATATCTAATTTATGGAAAAATTAAAAAAAGGCTAACCATAATACAGCTTTCAAAAGCCTAAATTTTGAGAATATGTCAATTTAATAGCCACTTTTCCTTCCTTAAGTATATTTAAGTAAATTTGCATTTCATCACCTTTAGTTTATGCCTGTATTTCTTCTCCGAATTTTCCTTCCATTGGTTGTTTTTTTTAGTGTTCCAAACCTTGATCATGGAGGCTTTGGCTTTGATGAGACTGAGCCTTCTGCGGTGGTGATTCGTGAATCAACAATTGATATTCAGGTCCGGGCAGATGAACACCTTTTTGTTTTTTCGAAATCTGGTGGGATTTTGGAGAAGGTCAAAATTGGGATGGATGTCATATACTTTTCCCAGCAAAAATTAGCGGAAAATGGCAGTGCTGGATGGAAAAGGCTTAAAAATGGAGATGTTCAGATTTTTACTTCAAATGATGGGAAGCATCAAGTTTGGACAATCCATAGTTCAGGAAGATTGAAAATGGAGGCCTTGGCAAAAGAGGATAGTAATGCTTCCGCTCTCTCTTTCGAATTTTCAAAGTCTCAATTGACAGGATTACGCTGGATCGGTGACGAAAAATCTGAAACAGTTTTATCCTATCCGGGAAATCAGGAGAAAATAGCTTTACCCCTTCAAACCCCTAATATTGATTATGTGGTTTTAGAATTTCAATCCGTAAAATTGAAGGTGACTCCAGAGTCCAAACCGGTCGATCTTATGCTTCATGATTTCGACTTAGCTTCCTTGAGATTTGAAAAGAAAATAAGTCAGGATAACGCAAAGCCTACTAGCGAAACACCCAATTTTCAATCTGAGAAAATCTCAAATAGCTCCTCAGATACCTCGCTGGTTTTATGGTTTGATTTTAATGGACAATAGGTATAGCCTAAAGATTCTTAATCAAGGCTTATTTTTCCTTTTAAAATCTGTTTTGATTCAATCCCTAATTGTCTATTTATCTTGATCAAGTCAGATTTTTGTAGGGATGTTTTTTTCATTTTAGCTTTTTCAAAAATCACAATATTTCCACTCCAGCTCTCAGGTGAGGATGGAACAAAAACCAGTGAGTGGCTTTCGTCTAAATCTTCAACTAGAAAGGCAAACATCCATCCATCTATTGGAACCAATACCACAGGGAAATTCTCACTCTGTTCTAGTCCAAGTTTTGATTCATAAGTGCTTTTAATAAGCTGATATCCAGGAAATAATGTTAATACATTATTTTCTACCCAAATAATGATTCTTTTAGCTACTCCAAGTTTTGCGATATTTCCAGCTAAAAAGCAAAGAATTAAAATCAATAAAATTGTAAGGTAATAAGGTGCATCTAAAAATGAGTTTTCAATTTGGAATATTTGGCCAATCTTGATACTTAAAGGTTTGAGTATTTCAAACAGCTTACCAAAGAGTAAGAGTATAAGAACCATGGGAAGCATAAAGAAAATACCTCCCTTTAGGGTTTGGAACAGGAAATTTTTCATTGTGAATTTTTATTTGCCCACAACAACTTACTTGATTTGAACCAAATAAAAAAAGCTGCCCTAAAGGACAGCTTTTATAAGAAATCTAGAGGTTTTTATAAGTTGCCCCGTAAGGCTTGTTCTCTTTCAATTGCCTCAAAAAGAGCTTTAAAGTTTCCTTTTCCAAAGGATGTAGCTCCTTTCCGCTGGATAATCTCAATGAATAAAGTAGGACGATCTTGTAGAGGTTTCGTGAATATTTGAAGTAAATATCCTTCATCATCTCGGTCTACCAGAATATTCAAATCCTTCAAAGGTTGAATATCTTCATCGATTTCGCCAACGCGCTCAAATAAATCATCATAATAGGTGCCAGGCACTTCAAGGAATTCAACTCCTCTTCGACGAAGTTCACCTACCGTATGGATTATATCGTCTGTTGCAATGGCCATATGCTGTACACCTGCTCCATTATAAAAATCCAAATACTCTTCAATTTGTGATTTTTTCTTTCCTTCCGCAGGCTCGTTTATTGGAAACTTGATGTAGCCATTTCCATTCGAAACCACCTTGGACATCAATGCAGAATATTCAGTAGAAATGTCCTGATCATCAAAAGTGATCAATAGCTTGAATCCCATAACATTTTCATAGAATTCAACCCATTTATTCATTTCTCCTAATTCCACATTTCCTACACAATGGTCAATATATTTGAGTCCTATTGAAGTAGATTGATAGGTGCTAGAGCGGGGGACATATCCGGGCAGGAATATTCCATGGTAATTTTTGCGCTCAACAAATGTGTGAATTGTATCTCCATAAGTTTTGATGGAGGCCACTTTAACTTCTCCGTTATCGTCAGAAATGACTTTGGGTTCACCTGCTGATTCAGCTCCTCTTGAGGTGGTTTCATACCAAGATTTGGCAGCATCATCCACCCACAGAGCCAAAACCTTAACTCCATCCCCATGTTTCTGAATATGCTCAGAAATTGGATGGTTTGATTGAAGAGGAGAAGTAAGGACCAAACGGATTTTTCCTTGCTTTAAAACATAGGAAGCACGATCGCGAACTCCCGTTTCAGGGCCTGCATAGGCGATCAACTCAAAACCGAAAGCATATTGATAAAACAGTGCAGATTGCTTGGCATTGCCTACATAAAGTTCAATGTAGTCTGTACCATTAATTGGTAGAAAATCTTCACTCATGAGTTATGTATTTTGGGTTACTATTCTTTTTCTCAAAGTTAAGGATTCTATCCAAATAATATTTGGCTGCTTACAGCTATTCTTGGGGATTTTTGTTCCAAAAAAGACTGAAGATTCCCATCATGAAAAAGGCCAAAGCCCATGAACCCCAACTACTTTCCAAAATCGCTATCCAAAGTATGAAATACCATAATGGAGCGAGGAAAAAGCCAATCAGAAATTTGAACGTGGAATAAAAAACATGGTCCTCAATCTTGGGTTTGAGCCCTAACCAAATCCAATAGAGTGGGAAATGGAAAATCTTCATCACCTTGTTGGGCAAAGCTGAAGGGGTGTCAATTGGGTGTGCAACTGTCCCGCTCTGAAGGTATTGATCAACTGCTTCACGAGAGGTTACATCTACACCCGCAATTATTAATTCCTGTAGGGTTTGGTTGTAGTTTTCTTGAGGAATTTCCACAACAATGGATTTTAAAGTTTTTTCAACTTTTTTAGTTAGTTGACCTGATTGTGAATGAGGCATATCCACTGGAATAGGATTCCCAAACTTCATTCTCACAATGGATCCAGATTTTTTATGGGCGCTAAACTCCAGCGCTGTTGGTAGTATTACCGGATTTAAGTCAGGATATTTTTCCTTCAACCCAAAAGCCATTCTAGTAAAGCCTTTACTCAATGGTCGGACATTTCGGTTGTGACTATGACTACCTTCCGCAAAAATCACCACAGTCCCGTTTTGTTTCAATACTTCAAAGGTGGCCTCAAAAGTTCTTTGGTTTTGGGTAATGGTAGAAAATCCATCTCGCACACGGTAAACCGGTAACATCCGGATGAAGTGAAGGATTTTGGCTATCACTGGATTTTTAAATACTGAAGCACGTGTAAGAAACCAAGGGTTTAGCCTTGTATGTGTAGCAATAAGTAATGGGTCAATCAAGGCGTTTTGATGATTGGCAACTAGAATAATTGGGACATTCTTCGGGATATTTTCCTTTCCGGAAACATAGATTTTTCGGTAAAAAAGGTGAAGCGCAATTTTTACCAAAATCCTTAAAATGCCATTAAATACGTTTTTCATCTGAATTTTCTCCAAACTACTGCGATTCCCATTCCTGAAATCAGATGCCATATACCCCACAGAGCGGTGATAATGGCCATTCCTCCAAGGCCATCAAAATAAGTAAAAATTAAAACCAGCCCCAATCCGGAATTTTGAATTCCAGTTTCTATACTCAAGGTTTTGATATCGGGAAGTGGAAGCTTCCCTAAAATTCCAGTAAGCAATCCTGTACCCAAGGCCACTGAATTATGTGCCAATACCCAACCAAAAATTATGGCGATGTATTGGATAAATAAGTCAAAGTTTCCGGCAAAAGCTATCACCACGAACGCAGCAAAAATCAATATGCTTAAAGGCTGTAGGATTTTCTTAGCTTTCTCGGCAAAAATCGGAGCTATTGATTTTGTGAAAATCCCAAGTATCAAGGGGATACCCAAAATCAGAACTACAGTCATAAATACCTCATAAAAGTCTAAGCTAATTTCCCTCAAGAGTTCCTGAGTAGGAGGATAAAAACTAGCCCATAATGCAAAGTTCAAAGGAGTAAATACCATTGAAGCTATAGAGGAAAAACCCGTTAAACTCACGGATAGGGCAGTATTTCCTTTGGCAAGATTGGATAGGAAGTTTGATACATTACCCCCAGGGCAAGCCGCTACCAGAAACATTCCTAAAGCAACCGAAGGGGGAGGGCTCATGATCCAAACAAGCACATAGGTGACAAGAGGAAGAAAGATAAACTGGGATAGAATTCCTAAAAAGAACGGCTTTGGATGCTTTACTAAATAGGAAAAATCCTTCACTTTTAAATCTAGGGCTACTCCATACATAATTAAGGCTAAGGCTAAATTCAGCAGGAGCAGATCATCTGGAGAGAAATTTAATCGGACTGAGTCCAGTTCGTGAGGTGATGTCATTTATCCAAAAATCCAGGGATTTTGGAAAAAAGCAAAATAAAATGGTAGGATCAATTAAAAAAATCAAATGGTTGAGCCTCCTACAGGACTTGAACCTGTGACCTGCTCATTACGAATGAGCTGCTCTACCAGCTGAGCTAAGGAGGCATACTTGAAGTAAAAAAAGCCAATCTCTTAATTCCTATGTAAAAAAAAGGCTCCAATTCTGGAGCCTCAAGTTTATTCGTTTATAGTTTTTCAACTTTTACTGCAGTTCCACTTGCAGTTACCATTAACATTCCATCTCTGATTGTCTCATAATCTAAATCTATTCCAACAATCGCATTTGCGCCAAAGCTTCGAGCTTGCATCTCCATTTCTGTCATAGCTGTTGCTTTTGCTTCACGAAGTACCCGTTCGTAAGCTGAAGATCGCCCGCCGACAATATCAGTGATGCTTGCGAAAAAATCTTTAAAAACATTCGCTCCGATAATTGTCTCACCTGAAACGACGCCCAGGTAATTTTCAATTTTATAACCTTCCAGCGAATTGGTTGTAGTAATTAACATGATAACTATTTTATGGTTAGAAACTGAAGATAAGACGCTTTTCCGAAAATTTGGTTTCAGAACAGTGGGTTTGAGGCAAAATTAAACCTTCCAAGAAAAATAGTTAAGTCTGTTCTGGGAAAAGGAAAATAAGCTATCTTGAGTCATGGATTTAGGGAATATTGTATATATCATCGCAATTCTTGCCTATTTTATTTATCAGGTTACCAAGGGTAAAAAACAAGTAGATGAGGAAGTACCAACTGGTGAGGGTAATCCAGCTCCCCAAAAGGGAGTGACTTTTGAAGATTTATTACGAGAAATTCGTGATGCCCAGCGAGGAACACCAGTTCCAAAACCTTTTAAAAAACCAAAACCTGCTCCTCAGTTTGAACCTGTCAGATCAAAAAGAGCAGAAAGGACAGCATACAAACCCTTGGAGGAGAATGATGATGAAATTCAGTACTACCAAGGAGCTTTTGAGAATATTGATCCAAAAAAAGCAAAGACTTCAGAAGGGATTCCTGAAATCCCAAAATCCAAAGTGGAACGTTTTGATCAATATAGTTCCAAATCAAAATCAAATCCTTATGCCCAATTGCTTAAAAATAAGGGCTCGATTAAGCAAGCGATCGTATTAAAGGAGATTTTAGATAGAAAATACTTTTAAATGATCCCTCATAAAAACTGACTTACTTTTTTTCAAAATCCCTAACCCATATTTGTCCTTCTTGCCATTCATTTTTTTGCAAATAATTGGCTTTTAACCAGTATTCCAGCTTTTCAATATCTTCCTCTTCCTGAGGATAGGCATGTTGATAATACTTATAAATCAAAACCCGTATTTGGTCAGGAGGATTTTGGTTTAAGCTATCTACTTTTTCAATCGGAAAAATAAGTCCTTGTGCGGACTGATCATCAGCAAGAAGAACTTCCTTACTGAATACCAGAAAGTTATTAGTAAGAATAATTTGTTGATTATTTGTGTCTTGAGTTTCTATGTTTAATGTTTCAATTAAATCTGAATAGGCTTTCAGTTGCTTTTGATAATAAATCGAAAAAACAGCCGGTGAAATCAAAAGAATTGCCATAAAGGATACATTCATTTTATTGTTCGAAAGCCTAATCAGGACTAAAAATCCTGATTGGAAAAGCAACATTTTCCAATCTAGTTGCAAAAGGCTTATCATCATGCCAAGAAAGATGAATCCACTCATCAGCTTTTTCCAAGAGCTGGAGTCTTGCCAAATTTTCCAGCTTTTTGCTACCAAATAGGCTAAAGGTGGGATTAGGATGATGAGATGTCTAGGGTTCAAATAGATTGGATTGTAGATTTCTAGCGTTGAGGTCATGAACCAAAAACCCAGCAATAAACAAAGGACTCCAATTCCAAATTCCAGCATTCCCTTTTGTTTTCTTTTTATGCCTACGACTACTGCCGGGAATGAAAAAATAATCCACGGCCAATATGCTCTTTCTACAAAAGTCAAAATTGGTATATAAGTGATTCGCTCTAATACCCTTTTCCAACCTTTATCTGCATAGGTGAATTCTGAAATATAATGACCTGCATTAACAGATTGTATTCTGAAGAATGGATTTCCAAATTTGATCCAGAAATAACCCAAATATAGAATCAGAAGTAATCCTCCTGAGAGCAATAAGGTAAAGTAGAACTTTTGATTGATTTGTTTTGCTCTAAAGTCAATCAGGAATAAAACAATTGGAAATAATGCCAGAAGGATTATGGTTTCCTTGGTTAGAATCCCAATGATAAACCCTAGGCTCATCAGAAATCCACTGAATACAGGCTTTTTTTCTCGATAAAATGAACTCCAAAAAATGAGGGAAATACATAATACTAATAATGTATCCGGATAAACTTTAGAAATAAAATGGAGAAAATAAACCGGTGTGATAAACCAGAGAGAAAAAATCAGCCTTTCCCTATTTTCTCGGATTAAAGATACAATTAGAAAATAGGAGAGTAGGTAGTAGAAAAAGGATACTAAAGAGGCCAAATGAGGTTTTAATCCAAAAATATGGACAATAAGTCCTGATGGAATATAGGCCCCCCAACGGATGGAAAAGTGGTAGTCATTTACTTCCATGACTCCATTCCAAAAATCCCTTCCCGCCAATAAATAATAGACATCATCACTAAAAGTGATTCCATCAAATCCAATTAACCAATAGGCAAATAGAAATAGGCTGCTTAAGGCAATGATCAACCTTTTCAAAAAGTTGATTGGGACTTCTTGGGATTTACTTTCCATTCTCAACAAAAATAAAGGATTTCAGGAAGTATGATTTTTTGATTCTCGAAATATATTTGACAATATGTGACAAAAGCTTATTCATTTAGACTCAAAAAATTACATTTGATTTCCATTAATCTTTTTCAAAATGGCACAATCCGGAAAAATCGAGCAGCAAAAGATCCTGCGTGTTTTCAAACTGATAAATCTACTTAGAGGAAATGTAGGCAAGACCGTTCATCGACTTGCCGAACTCTTGGAAACAGATGCTCGTACGATTTATCGTTATTTTAAACTGCTGGAGGCTTTGGGTTTTCGGGTAGAAAAGGAATTTAGCAAATATAAATTGGCGGAATTTCCAGGTTCGATGGATACTCTTAATTATGCTACTTTTTCTGCAGAAGAAAGCCAGTGGTTGCGAGAGATTATTGAGTCCAAAGGCAAGAAAAACTTATTGAAAGATTCCATCCTACAAAAGCTTCAATTACGGTCTGAATTGCGGGAGGGTACAGATGAGTTGTTTAAGGCAAATTTGGGACGTTTTATTGATCAAATTGGAAAAGCAATTGAAGATCAGAAGCAAATTTGGCTAAAGGAATATTACTCCCTTCATAGTGATTCGGTTAGTGATCGTTTGATTGAACCAGTCGCCTTCTCAAAAAATTACGAATTTATTCATGGATTTGAACCAGAAAGTAAATCCATGAAAGTGTTTAAAATTGAGCGTATCGGGGAGGTCGTGGTTTCCAAGGATGATTGGAAATATGAAAAATCCCATCAAGTACCCGAAGAGTCATTTTTCGGTTATACCGGAAAAAAGCGCTTCCATGTCCGCTTAAAACTCAGCAAAAAGGCTTATCAATTGATGCTGGAGGAACATCCCAATGCCAGGCCCTTTATGAAAGTTGAAAATAGGAACCAGTATTATTTTGAAGGAGATATTCCACAACTTCCAGGTTTAGCGAGGTTTATTTTAGGTCTTCCTGGTGAAATTCGTGTTGAGCGGGGTGAGGAAATGAAGGAGTACTTAGCTGCTCAATTAGCAAAAGTGAACTATTAAGAAATGAGGCTGTCTTATAAATTTCTAATATCAAAAGGAGTATAGTCTAAATCTTTTTATTCTTATAAATAATTGATTTTGCTTACAACTCCTATGACACCGAGCAATGGTTTAAGACAGCCTCTTTAGGTTTAAAGCATTTTTGTGATTTTGTCAATTTTGGAAGATAGGTCCAGTATCGCTGCAGCGTATCTTTCATCCCATTCTTCCAGTTTTTCTGTTCGATTAATGGCTACTTCATATTGAATGCCTGGTAAAATCCAAGAAGCATATCCTGAGAAAGGATCGTTACACACATAAAGGGATTTATACCAATCTCCATAATACATGCCTTTTGGGTCTATCCAACTTTTCTCCAAATCAATTAATCCTTCATTGATTTTTTTAAGTTTTTTATCAGAAAGCGTATTTGTGGTTAAAACTTTCTCGAGTACTTGTTGATAGGTTTTGGCGCTGTTTTCAAGCTTAACCAACGCTGAATTCACCAAATCAAACTCTTGAAATCCAGGATCAATGCTTTGAACATTCTTCACTGCTTGTTCAAAATGCCCTTTTAGGTCTTGGGCATATCGGGGAACATCGTAAGGGATTACTTCTGCATTCGCCATTCTAAGGGTCACCAATCCGAAAAGTTGTGCAACTGCTCCACCCATTTTAAAAGTTGGGTCAACGAATTTGCTGTAATAGTTAAAGTTATCGTAGTTTGAATGGTATGCTGTGGTACCTCCGGATCCACCACTTAGACTAGGTACGCCTACATGCATATAAAATGCTATGTGATCCGATCCTCCTCCCAAATTTCCAATTCTTGGTTCTTCGTTATTCCCCGCCCAAACTTCAAATACTGTTTTTGAGGAATCAGGATACATGATTTCTTGAGAAGCATCAATGATTAGTTTTTTCAAAGTCGGTGCCGCTGAAGCCCCAAAATTTCTTCCTGACACTCCACCGTCAAAATTCATGTAGGCGACCGCTTTTGCTTTAAGTTCATCTCGAAGGTGCTCTACCCATTCAGTAGAACCTATGACTCCTTGTTCCTCGGCATCCCAATGTCCAATTAAAATAGACCGATCGGGCTGAATTCCTTGTTTAACCAAATTACCTAAAGCTTCAGCAAGGGTTAACAACATAGCTGTACCTGAGTTAGGATCTGTTGCTCCAAAACTCCAAGCATCAAAATGAGATCCTAGGATTATCCATTCATCAGGATATTTTGCTCCCTCAAATGTTCCGATGACATTATTTGCTCGAATAAAATCTACGGGCTGCTCAACCATCACTCGAACTTTCAAATCCGGCCCCCCTTCGATTTTATAATCAAATGGTAAACCTCCTTGCCATTCTTCTGGAACAGCTTGTCCTTTCATGCGGGAAAGGATTTCCTGTGCCGCTCCATATCCAATTGGAGTAACTGGAATGGTATGAAAAGCGACATCTTTCGGATCAAGTCTTTCTGGTGAATCCGGATTATCCAATGGCAGAGCAGGCTCGTAGGGAGTCAAAGGATCTCCTGTCCAATCTAAGGTGAGCATGGATCCACGCTGAATCGTGGTTTCATTATAATATGGGCCATTCGGATACACCTCGCCTTTGGTAAAACCATTATCTTTTGGGTCAGTATAAACCACCAAACCAATTGCACCATTTTGCTCTGCAAACTTTGCTTTATAGCCTCGGAAATTTCCTCCATAACGGGCAATCACAACTTTTCCCTTAAGATCAACACCCATTTTTGCCAATTTTTGGAAGTCTTCACGCCGACCATAATTAGCATAGACTACTTCTGCTGTTACGTCTCCACTTCCCGAGTAGGCATTAAATCCAAGATGTAATCTTTCATCTGAGCTAAAAGGATCCTCCTCAAGGATTTCTTCTTGCTGGGAAAGTTTCATGCGAACCGGTGAAATGATTTCCAATTCAGACTTTCCCGGATCATTGGGTAAATAAACATCATAGGGGTAAAGCTTTACCTCCATCCCAGCTTCCTCCATGATCTTTTTCATGTATTGCTGGACTATTTCATTTTCTGGAGTGCCGGCAATGTGTGGGTTTTTGGTAAGCTCTTGTAAATGGACTTTGAAACGATCATAATCCACCGATTCTAAAAACTTGGCTTC
>JABXHZ010000456.1 GCA_013373335.1 Cyclobacteriaceae bacterium
AAAATCTGAAAGAGGAGTTGTTGAAGGAAAAATTTCCTGATTTATCCATTCCGGACTCTTTGTTCTCTGCCAAAAAAGACAATGAGTATGTATTTCCTTTTGATGGAAAATTGGTGTTGTTTTTGGGGCTTGGGACTGAACCAAGCTATAAAGAAGTAGAGACGGCCTTTCGACGCATTCTTGCCAAAAAAGGGGACTTAATAAAGGATCATGTGATTTTGGATTTCCCTGATTCCTTTGGCCCTTCATTAGTAGAAGCTGGTCTGGTTGGATTTGGATTAGGCGCCTATCACGCGGATTTTTTTAAGAAGAATCGAAAAAATGATTTTCATAAACTCAAGCCAGGAGTTATTCATGCAGGTATAGAAGGCAAAAAGATTATCCATCGGGCAGAAAAAATCATAGCAGCAAAAATAGAGGCTTTTCGAATGGTAGACCTTCCTCCCAATGTTTTGACTCCTGATTACCTAGCCGAATGGGCAAAAAAATTAGCAAAGGAACAAGATTTAAAAGTTCATGTTTTTGATGCAAAAAAGGCAAAAAAAGAAGGCTTAGAAGCTTTTCTTGCTGTAGCTAGGGGTTCTGTAAAAGAACCGAGATTTATCATTTTGGAATACCGACATGAAGCTGCCAAAAAACATATTGGATTGGTGGGTAAAGGAGTCACTTTCGATACAGGCGGTTTGAATATCAAAACCCAAGGCATGCACTACATGAAATCAGACATGGGAGGTGCAGCGGCGGTTTTGGCAGCCACTCAACTCATTTCCAGCCTGAACATTCCAATCAATTTGACCACAATAGTCCCGGCTGTAGAAAATGCAGTGGACCAACATGCCTATCTTCCTTCCGAAGTAATAGGAAGTCATGCCGGAAAATCCATTGAGATCGTTGATACTGATGCGGAAGGTCGTTTGATTTTAGCGGATGGACTTTCCTATTTAAATCAACATTATAAGCCGGATCATCTAATTGATTTTGCAACCTTAACTGGATCGGCTGTTGGAACTTTTGGTTATGAATGCGCAGCTCTTTTTTCCAATGATGAAAAGCTCAGTGAAAAAATTCAGGAGGCAGGGATGGTTTTGGGAGAAAAGACCTGGACATTGCCGATTTGGAAGGAATATGCCAAAGAAATGGAAAGTGAAATAGCCGATATACGTAATTATCACGGAAAGCCTATCGCGGGTGCCATCACAGCTGCCACATTTTTACAGGCTTTCACCCATGACCATCCTTCTTGGGCTCACCTGGATATTGCTGGGGTTGCTTTTGCAGATAGTGAATTTTCAAAAAGCAAAACAGGAACCGCATTCGGTGTAGGTTTATTGCTTAATTTGATAGAAAATAATCTTTAACATGGAACATCAAGGTCACACCTTTCTTTGCATTTCCAATTATTTTAAGGGAAATGCTTTTTTGACTTCGCTTAAAAAGCAAGGCAATCAGGTATTTTTGGTAACCTCCGAAAAACTGAAAGATTCCCCTTGGGCGTATGAATATATCGATGAAGTCTTCTTTATGCCCGGTCAGGATCTGGATTGGGATTTGGATCTTTTGCTAAAAGGTGTCGGTGGCTTGATGAAAGACCATAAGATTGATGCAATTGTAGCCTTGGATGATTATGATGTAGAAAAAGCTACTTTCCTCCGGGAAAATCTCCGAATTCCGGGTATGGGGCAAACCACAGGCCGCTACTTCCGTGACAAGCTGGCTATGCGAATCAAGGCACAGGATGCCGGAATCAATGTCCCTCCTTTTTCCCCTCTTTTTAACGATGAAGATATCAATCAATACGCTGATCACGTGAAGGCTCCTTGGGTATTGAAACCCCGATCAGAAGCCTCTGCTCATGGAATTATCAAGGTGCATAATAAAGAGGATCTTTGGAAACATATTCATGAATTGGGAGATAATCGACTTCACTATTTAGTGGAACAATTCAAGCCTGGAGATGTCTATCATGCTGATGGATTGATATTGGAAGGAAAAAGCCTCTTTCTTACTGTTTCTAAATACCTAGCTACTCCTATGGAAATTTCTCAAGGAGGAGGAATTTTCAGATCGGCGAATTTGGAATATGGATCCGAAGATGAGCAAGCCATCAAAAAAGCTAATAAAGCCATCATGAAAGCTTTCGGTTTGAAATCTGGAGCAAGCCATACCGAATTCATCAAATGTCATGAAGATGGAAAAATCTATTTCCTTGAAACCTCCTCTCGAGTAGGCGGAGCACATTTGGCAGAAATGGTTGAGGCAGCTACCCAGATCAATTTATGGACAGAATGGGCCAAAATAGAGGACGCGTTAGTGAAAGGAAAAGAATACAAACTGCCCAAAGCTAAAAAGCAGCATGCCGGAATCGTATTGACCTTATCTAAATTCCAACACCCGGACTTGAGTAGTTTTGATGATCCGGAAATATTTTTCAGAGTTCCATTGGATTATCACGCTGGCTTGATTGTGAAATCAAAAAGCAGAGAAAGGGTATTAGAACTACTAGATGATTATGCAGAGCGATTAACCAGAGATTTTTCCACAAGTGCTGCAGCCCCGGAAGTAAAGAAATTTCATTAAGCCTAAAACTTCTCCTCGATTCCCAAGCCAAAAAGTGCAAAATCATATTTCACAGGATCTTGGGGATCGAATTCGCGGAGTTTTTCGGTTAGATCTACAGCCGTCTGCCAATCCGTTTGCTTTCGGGTAATCAAACCCAATTTCCGAGCTACCCTGTCCACATGCAAATCACAGGGACAGATCAGGTGAGCAGCTTGGATTTTTTCCCAGATGCCAAAATCAACCCCCTTCCGATCAGATCGAACCATCCACCTCAAGTACATATTCATTCTCTTACAAGCAGATTTTCTGGCTGGTGTGGCAATATGTTTTTTCGTTCGATGAGGTGC
>JABXHZ010000164.1 GCA_013373335.1 Cyclobacteriaceae bacterium
ACCGTGACTCAATCTCAAATCAAGATGTCTGAATCAGAATTCCGATCCAGATCCTTAACTGCTCGAGAAGGAGAAAATGTGAAGGATACTCGTGACATGGCTGGTCAGGCTCCTTACATTATCAATACCGGATTGAGTTTCTTGGATTTCAATAGTGGAATCGAAGCAGGTTTATTCTACAATGTACAGGGATCTACTTTGAATTATGTAGGTTTTGGAAACCGTACTGACACGTACACAGTACCTTTCCATAGCTTGAACTTCAACGTAAATAAGTCTTTTGGTGCGGATGAAAGAATCCAAACTAGCTTGGGAGTATCCAATATTCTGAATGATAAAAGACAGCAGGTGTTTAGATCATTTGGTGCTCAGGATCAATTGTTTACCAATTTGGCTCCTGGAACTCGAATCTCCTTTAGCTTCGCATATTCTTTTTAATTAAGTACTCATAGGTATATCGAAAGCCGACTCAAGAAATTGGGTCGGCTTTTTTGTTTTTAAAATCCAGATAGCTTGATTTTTGATTGCAAAATAAAGTTAGGCCTACACTAGGTTTTCAGAATAATATTTTGAGTAGAATTTTTTCTTACCTTTGCGCCGAAATGAAATTCTTTATTGCTAGTACCAATATGCCATATTGATTTTTGAACGTCCACTAGTTTTTGTGGCAATCTCAATTCGCAATTGGCTAGAAACCTTTAGTTCCTTCTCCTTTAAAATTTCAACTTTATTTTCTTTTCTCATGAAGAACTTCTTCAATTTATTCGACTTTAGTCAACGGGTAGATTATAAAACCGAGGTGCTTTCTGGTTTGACCGTAGCCTTGGCTTTGATTCCGGAAGCTGTTGCATTTGCGTTTATAGCTGGGCTTTCACCCTTGACGGGTTTGTATGCGGCCTTTGTGATGGGTTTGGTAACATCCATATTTGGTGGAAGACCCGGAATGATCTCTGGTGCTACGGGTGCAATTGCTGTTGTGATCGTTACTTTGGCTGCTACTCAAGGGGTTGAATACGTCTTTGCGGCGGTGGTTTTATCGGGATTACTTCAGGTTGTTTTTGGTAGTTTGAAACTCGGTAAATTTATCCGATTGGTTCCCCATCCAGTGATTTTTGGTTTTGTAAATGGGTTAGCCATTATCATTTTTATGTCCCAATTGGATCAGTTTAAAGGAGAGGATGGAAATTGGTTGAGTGGCTCAACTTTATATATTTTCTTTGGATTAGTACTTCTGGCGATGTTGATCATCTGGGGACTTCCTAAATTGACCAAGGTAGTTCCAGCATCTTTGACTGCCATTTTGGTTGTCTTTGCAGTGGTGGTGGGTTTTGGTATTGATACAAAGACGGTTGGGGATATGGCCAGTATCAAAGGAGGGTTTCCCCCATTTCATATACCATCCGTTCCTTTTTCTTGGGAGACCTTGGAGATTATTTTTCCTTATGCATTGATAATGGCTGGAGTGGGCCTCATTGAGTCTCTTTTAACCTTGAATATTGTGGATGAAATCACCGAAACACGAGGACGGAGTAATAAGGAAGCAGTGGCGCAGGGATTAGCGAATATTGCCTCAGGTTTTTTCTCAGGAATGGGCGGTTGTGCCATGATCGGGCAAAGTTTGATTAACATATCCTCCGGAGCTCGGGCGAGGTTGTCAGGGATTGTAGCTTCGGTTATGCTTTTGGTATTTATAATGTTTGGTTCTAGCCTGATCGAGCAGGTACCCATGGCAGCTTTGACAGGATTGATGATTATGGTTTCTATTGGGACTTTTGAGTGGGCTAGTTTTCGGACGATTACGAAAATGCCCAAAAAAGATATCTTCTTGATGTTTTTGGTCACCTTGGTAACTGCTATTCTTCACAATCTTGCATTGGCGGTCTTGATCGGAGTTATTCTAGCAGCCCTGTTCTTTGCTTGGGACAATGCCAAGCGGATCCGAGCTAGAAAGTATTTGGATGAAAAAGGTGTGAAGCACTACGAAATGTATGGTCCTTTGTTTTTTGGATCAGTGTCAGCTTTTGGGGAAAAATTTGATGTGCTGAATGACCCTGAAGAGGTGATAATTGATTTCGCTGAAAGTAGAGTGGTCGATATGTCAGCTATTGAGGCGTTGAATAAAATCACAGAGCGATATCAAAAGGTGGGGAAAAAAGTCCATTTAAGGCACTTGAGTCCGGATTGCAGGAAATTGCTAGCCAAAGCGGATGAAATCATCGAGGTAAATATCATCGAGGATCCTACCTATAAGGTGGCGATTGATGATTTAGCCTAATGGATGAGTGGGACTACTGTACTCGAGGTGATTTTTCTTTTCACAAGAAATCACCAACTTTAGTTTATCTAGAAAACTCCACCTTGGACTTTAGAAATGGCTTCGCATTCTTCCCATTCACATCACCATAATGCTTCGGGGAAAAATCTCAGGACTGCCTTTTGGCTGAATCTAGGCTTTACCATTTTTGAGTTAGTTGGAGGTTTTTACGTAAATAGCGTAGCCATTATTTCAGATGCTATTCATGATTTGGGTGATAGTATTTCTTTGGGCACAGCCTGGTATTTAGATTCAAAATCCTCCCAAAAGCCAACTCGCACCTTTTCTTTCGGTTACCGCAGATTTTCCCTATTGGGAGCCTTGATCAATAGTTTAATCCTCATTGTGGGCTCAATCTATGTAATTATTGAGGCGATAGGTAGAATTATAGAACCTGAATTGATTGATCCTCAGGGTATGTTGATTTTTGCAATTATCGGGGTGGGAGTGAATGGCTATGCGGCCTGGAAGATGAGCAAGGGAAAATCGCTGAATGAACGGGTGATTTCCTGGCATTTGCTGGAGGATGTTTTGGGTTGGTTTGCCATTTTGGTAGCAGCTGTTATCCTGCAATTTTGGGATCTACCTTACCTCGATCCAGCCTTATCCTTGGGATTCGGGATGTTCATACTTTCCAATGTTTTTTTGAGGCTTCGCGAAACTTTGATGGTGTTTTTGCAGGGGCATCCCGAAGATGTGGACCGGGAAAAAATTGAGCAAGACTTATTGGCAATAGCTCAGGTCCAATCCATTCATCATATGCATATCTGGTCATTAGACGGGGAGCACCATGTATTTAGTGCCCATTTTAAGCTGAAAGAAATAGGAGGGTTGGAAGAATTGCTCACTGTCAAAAATCAAATCAAATCCTACTTGAAGAAGTATAATTTTGAGCATTTGACGATTGAAATCGAGACTGCCAACGAATTTTGTGAATTTTCGGAAGACTTGGAGGAATAAAGTCAGGTTAATGTCCGAATGATTTCTTCCTCTTCCGGAAATTTGTTTAAAAGATCATCTGCTGAAAAAAGCTCAAAATCCTGAAAGTCAAAGCCGGGTGAAACCACGCAGGAAACCAAAGCATAGGAATCTGCTTTGGCTACTGAACTCCCAAAAATGACTTGAGCTTTGACAAGTTGCTGCGGTTGGTTTCCAAATTCATCCACTGGACCTAGGGGCAGTATTTCATGGCCCTTTTCAGTCAAAAGATGAATGTTTAGAGGGCTTCCTTCATGCCAAAACCAATGTTCGTCACTTTTGATCCGATGGAATTTGGAAACATTCTCAGAGGTCAATAAAAAATAGATGACTGTTTCAAGACTTCGTTTCCCAAACGAGGTTGAAAGGCTTTGCTGGCTTCGATAAGTTTCTGTGTAAAACCCTCCCTCCGGATGGGCTTTCATCCCGAGTTTTTGAACCAAAAATTCGATGCGTTCAGCAGTATTCATTAGGTTTAGGCCTTGATCAAGATGTCTACAATACGTTCGGCAGTCTTTCCATCCCAAAGTGGGATTCCTTGATATTGCTTCCAATCCCCACTCATAATCTTTTCGAGGTAGGGTTTCAATTTACTCGGATCGGTTCCTACCAATTCATTGGTTCCTAAGGTGATGGTTTCGGGCCGCTCGGTATTGTCCCGCAAGGTGATACAGGGAACATTCATGACAGAAGCTTCCTCAGTAATACCTCCTGAATCGGTGATCACTCCCTTGGCATGCTTTACGAGGTAGTTGAATTGCAAATAGCCCAAAGGCTCGCACATGAGTAGATTTGGGGAAGAAATTCCCAAGGCTTGGAGGTTTTTAGCCGTACGCGGGTGTACCGGAAAGATGATAGGTAGGCCCTTCGTACCTTCTAAAATGGCATCGATCATTGCCTTGAGCTTTTGTTCTTGGTCGACATTTGCAGGCCGATGCATGGTCATGACGAAGTATTGCCCAGTTTGAAGTGAATCAAAGATTGCTCCTTGTGGTTTTTCAAATCGAGGCATTTGAGCCAAAAGGGTGTCAATCATGGTATTCCCCACGAAATGGATTCTTTCGTCCGGAAATCCACTTTTTCGAAGGTTTTCATTCGCAATTTCTGAGGTAGTAAAAAAATGATCCGTGATCGAATCGGTAACCATTCGGTTGATTTCTTCAGGCATGCTTAGATCTCCAGACCGAATACCTCCTTCTACATGCGCTACATCCACGCATAGCTTTTTTGCAGCAATAGAGCAGGCCAAGGTGCTTGTCACATCCCCAACCACCAAGACTAAATCGCATGGATTTTCCATGAGTTCTTTTTCAAAAGCCACCATAATAGCGGCTGTTTGTTCGGCTTGGGTTCCGCCTCCTCCTCCCAAATTGGCATCAGGTTCCGGGATATTCAATTGCTCAAAAAAGTCACCGGACATTTTTTTATCATAGTGCTGACCGGTATGAACCAAGCGGAATTTGATTTCTGGATTTTGTTTTTGCTGGGCCTGCAACTGGTGGATGATCGGTGCGATTTTCATAAAATTGGGTCTTGCACCGGCTACAATTGTAAAAGTTGGCATCTGAGGATTTAATTTTTGACTCAAAAGTAAAAAATTAAGTCAATGCTGCCTGATAAATTGGTCAGAATTCCTTCCTCAATTCTGGCCGCTTTTTTGTTTCTTTGTCATTCATAGATTTTACCCTAATTCATGAATTTGGCTTTTTGGAGGAGATGTGCTCAAATTTTTGGGCTGGTGATTTTCTTAGCTTTTATTTCCTGCACGGATACGCTGGAGCGATCAGAGGTAGTGTATGATAATGATTTTTCTACGCTTGACCTTGCTGGATTTGAGAATGGGAAACTTTTTGTTTTCCAACGAGATACTGTTGCAGGCTTTTATCACAATGAGGAAGTTTCCGTTAGGTTGGAAAATCTTCCTTCACATAATATGCTCAAAGTGACTACTGAGATATTGATTCATGACAGTTGGGATGGGAATCCCGACGATGGAATCTCAGGCCCCGATTATTGGTTTTTTGGGCTGGACAATACGGAGATATTCCGTACGACCTTCTCCAATTCTCCTTGTGAATCGCTGTTTTGCTTATATCAATCTTTTCCCAATAGTTACTTTAGGCAAAACATTCCTAAAAGTGGTGCCATTCAGACCAATTTGCCGGGTTTGTGCTTGTTTGGGGCTTTTTCCAATTACACGACACGATATCGGATCGAAGAAATTATTCCGCATACGAACAATATCGTGAAGATTTTTTGGAACAGCGAATTACGTCAGGAGGAAAATCCGGATCCCGTGTGTGATGAATCCTGGTCTTTGGCTCGAGTAACCGTAGAAGCTTTGGTTGTAAACTGATTAAGAAAATGCTACAAAGACGATTTCTATTCTTGTTTTTTTTGCTTCTTTTCGGTTTTTCAGAAAAAGCCTTCCTCCAAACCATTCC
>JABXHZ010000009.1 GCA_013373335.1 Cyclobacteriaceae bacterium
ATTTCTGGGAAAAGTCCTTGAGTTATCCTCAGTTTTTTGCTCCTGAAAAAAACCGCTTCGGCAGTTCCCGATTATTCATAGGTTTCCCTTTAACAGAAAATTGGGCTTTTGGGCTTTTGGGAAGTTATCAGGCCTACTATCAAGCACAGGAAAACGGCTCTTATTTTCGGGAGCTATATGCCCCTGAACCTGATGAGAATGGAAACCCGGTTTACATAGGGAATACCAGGGTTGAATTGCCAGCTGGTCTTCAAAATGATTTGTTTGGAATAGGCCTTTTTTTGAAGCGAAAAGTAAGGCTTGGCAAAAAAACGAGCCTTGCTTTTAACCTGTATGGAATTCGAGAATCGGGAAAGGGACAGTTGGAAATTTTTCCGGATTATTCCTATTTCTTTTGGCCCTGTCCTAATTGTCTATCTGTTGCACCTGGCCCAATTATCCAAGAAATGGAAGAGAAAAACTGGAAAGCTGGATTGGATATTTCTTTTGCTTGGTCGCTCAGTGATTGGATGGATGTGGGGATTCGGGCCAATTTTTTGGAATTCAGAAAGCAGTCGCTTTCAACTAATTCCGATATGATAAATACGTTTGTTTATGATCCTTTCCTAGGCGTGGCAGATGGATATTCTGGAGATCGTTATGATTTCGGCTCGGCAGTATCTCGTGAAGGAGTCCGTGTTTCGTTAACCTTCCGTCCCTTTTAAGAAGGCAAATCAAAAGACTGGGAAAGAAACCCTACCTTTGTGTAGAATTTCTTTCAAATGAAGCTACACAACAATACCATTCGCGGAGTACACTCGGCTCTTGATGCAATATTTCAGCAAGGTCAGTATGCTGACAAGGTCATCGAACGAACCCTAAAATCCAATCCTAAATGGGGAGCAAGGGATCGCTCGTTTATTGCCGAAACGACTTACGAAATGGTGCGCTGGTGGAGGTTGATCAATTACCTGAGTCCTTCTGATGATTATTGGGATCTTTTTGGGACTTATTGGTTGATGCAAGGCCACGAACTTCCCAATTGGGAGGAATTTTCCAAAATCAATCCCCAAAAAATCAAAGAGAAATACGAGGGCCTAACTAATCCAGCAATTCTTGAGTCGGTTCCTGATTGGTTATTTCAGTTAGGCGAAAAAGAATTAGGAGAAGAATGGGAGACTGAGCTTCATAGTCTTAATGAAGAAGCAGAGGTGGTATTGCGTGTGAATACCCTAAAAACCACCCGGGAGCGACTAAAAGCTCAACTTTTAGAAGAAGGCATTCGAACCTATCAAATCAAAGGATATCCGGATGCTTTGATTTTGGAAGAACGACAAAATGTTTTTCGTACGGCGGCGTTTAAGGCAGGCCTTTTTGAAGTTCAAGATGCATCCTCACAATTGGTGGCTGCTGCCTTGGGCGTGGAACCGGGTATGCGGGTGATTGATGCCTGTGCCGGTGCCGGAGGCAAAACCCTTCATTTAGCAGCCCTCATGGAGAATAAAGGCAAAATTCTATCTATGGATTTGGAGGAATGGAAACTTCAACAAACCAAATTGAGAGCCCGAAGAAATGGGATCGATATCATCGAACGGAAGGTGATCGAAGGTTCCAAGACCATTAAGCGTTTGAAGGAATCGGCGGATCGATTGTTGTTGGATGTGCCTTGTTCAGGTTTGGGAGTCTTGCGAAGAAATCCTGATACCAAATGGAAATTGAGCCCTGAGTCCATTGAAAAAGTGGAGGAAGCCCAACAGGAAATTCTGCAAACCTATCCTTCGATGTTGAAAAAGGGCGGACAAATGGTTTATGCTACCTGCAGCATCTTGCCTTCTGAAAATGAGGAGCAAGTCAAGAAGTTTTTAGCTTCTGAGGCAGGGAAAGACTTTGAATTGCTGGAGGAAAAAAAGGTTTTTGCCCATCAAAGCGGCTTTGATGGTTTTTACATTGCCCGATTACAAAAGAAATAATTTTTATTCCAAGCAGATAGATAGGATAGGGAAGTTATGGGTTCTTGCCAGGTTCTCTGTCAAACTTGGGGTAAAGAATTTGGTGAAACCTGATTTCTCAGATTTTGCCAATACCAAAATGTCAGGGTGATTCCGTTCAGCATAATACATGACTCCATTTTCAGGGTTTTCCGCATTGGTCAAGAATTGTTGAATGGATGAATCGCCTTCTTTCATTTCCTCAAATCGCTCATCTGATTCCTCATCTTCATAGAAGTTGTACGGAGTATTAACAAAAATCAGATCGATTTGGGCTCCAAGTAGGGCTGCAAAGGTTTGTAATTTTTTTAGTACGGGCTTTTGATTTTCTTCAAGAGTAGAAAGAAATGAGATTTTTTTGATTTCCGGTTTGCCGGGTGCATCCTTGACGATCAATAATGGGATTTTGATATTGCGAAGCATCTTTTGGGCATAAGAGCCCATATAAAATGGTTTTTTTGACCCCCGCCCCTCAGAGCCCATGATTACCATGTCAGGATTGGAATTTATTACATGTTCAAAAACCGTTTCTGAACCATAACTGTAAACCAGAGAAGAGGAAGCCTCTATTCCTAAATGAACAAACTCTCCAACCAAGGCAGATAAATTGGCATTAGCAGATGCAATTTCCTGTAAAGTTTGGGGATAATACTGTTCCTTTTCCTTTTCTAAATTAACCCAGTCCACTGGCGTGGTCAGGATATGCATTATTTCTACTTTTCCCTTGACCTTTTTGGCGATTTCTTTTGCGAAGAAAGTGGCATAACCCGCTACCTCCGAAAAATCAGTCATTAGAAGAATTTTGGCTCCCGTCTTCATCTCTTAGGGATGTTTGGTCATGTTCTAAGGTATGAAATCTGTCCAGGTTTTGACTTGAGGAAAGTGAGTTATAAAGTTGATTTTTATCAGATAAATTAGACTAAAATCAATCACAGAAAAAATATGAATTCAGGGAATTGAAGTTCATTTCTGGGAAGTATTTATGGATGGGATATTTCAGAGACGTTCTTCCTCCAATTGATTAAAATTTACTTTTTAAGTTGAATTCCTTCTTAAACAGTCGATTTTACCTAACTTCAACTACTTTATTGAATTTTCTGGCCTATTTTGATTTGTTATTTTCGAATTCCTTATCAGAAGAATCCCTTTTCTGAGACTCCTATTCGGATTTTCTTGGGATTTAAAAACTTCCAAAATCAAAGCTGTTTCCGTTCCATCCCTCGATTGAAAAATTCTGGGAAAACCCGATCTATTTCATCAGCACTATGAACTCATCGAAAAGAAAAAATGCCCTAATAGCAGGAATTTCATTGATCCTGATGGCCGTTTTAGTAGGATATGCCTATGGTTTTGTTTATGGCTCTTTAGTTTTTCCGGAGCAAGGTCAAAAAACCCTCGATGCTATTCAAAATTCAATTGGAACATTCAAGTTTGGTATTGCTTCTTGGATTGGGATTTTGATCTTAGACATCCTAGTTGCATGGGCTTTGTATCTGTTTTTAAAGGAGGTTCAGCCTCGCCTTTCCTTGGTAACTGCTGCCATTCGAATTTTGTATGCAGGAATGCTGGGACTGGCGATTTATCATCAAGTGGCAGTTCTTTCAATGTTGGACGGCGGGGGAGCGGTCAGTCAAGTGATGCAAGAGTTGAAAGCCTTTGAAAACATCTGGTCTCTGGGCTTGATTGTCTTTGGTTTGCATTTGGTTGGTTTGGGCATTCTTTGCTGGAAAGCTGCATTTGTCCCAAATTTCTGGGGAGGGCTCTTGATTTTCGCAGGCATTTGCTATTCAGCAATTCACTTGGCAAAAGCACTTTTCCCGGACCAAATCAATCAGATCATTTCGATCGAGCAGGTCCTTTCCCTACCCATGGCTTTCGCCGAAATCGGATTAGCGGTTTGGCTTCTTTGGAAAGGAGGAAAAACTCCCATTAAAACACTTAATGCTTAAGAAATGAAAATTCTCAAAAATATCCTGTTCGGTTTTGGCTTAGTGATTCTAATTCTAGTATTAATCGCTACTGCTGCCTTTGTTATTGATGGTCGCAATACTCGTTATTTGAAGGTGGACAGCGATCCGACATTTGCTGTGAATAGCTATTTGATCAAAAATGTGAACATAATTCCTATGACCTCAGATACCGTGTTGAGTGATCAGGAGGTTTTGATTTTGGATGGGAAAATTGCTGAAATTGGAAGGGGAATTGATCCTCAATCGGTGGAGGTTATCGATGGCGATGGAGCCTTTTTGACACCCGGTCTGATCGATATGCATGTGCATGTTTGGGATGATTATGAATTGGGATTGTACCTCGCAAATGGGGTGACCACAGTTCGAAACCTATGGGGACATCCCATGCACCTTCGAATGAAAAAAGCCATCGCCTCGGAAGAAATATTGGGACCACTTTTCTATACCTCGGGCCCAAAATTGACGGGTCCAGAGTACATCGGGGATGATAATCTTCAGCTTTTTTCTCCCGAAGAAGCCAGACAAAAAGTAGCCGAATATCATGAAAGAGGTTATGATTTTATCAAGACTTACAACGGACTGACAAAGGAACTTTTTGATGCAGTTTTGGAGGAAGCTAAAAAGCTTAACTACGACGTGGTATCCCACCCTAGTACGAAGGTGGATTATGCTTACCACTTTAGGCCCGAAATCATCACCATTGAGCATGCAGAAGATATCGTGCAACAACCATTGAATTATCAATTGGATACTGCCAAGTTGAATGAGGTCGTGGATTTGTATGCTTCCCATCCCTCTTCAGCACTTTGTCCTACGCTTACTGTTTATCACAATATTTACAGACTGATTTCTGAGCCGAATATTATGAGTTCGGCAGAATTAGACTTTATGAATCCGCTCATTCGAATGGTGGACAGCCAAGCCCAATATGATCGATGGAGCAATTCGCAGGCAAGTGATTCCACTTGGGAGAAGCGAATCAAAGACCAGCATGACTTCCATCTCTTGGCAATTCAAAAGATTCATGAAAGAGGTGGCTTGATCGTGGCGGGAACGGACGCGGGAATTGGAGTGACTCCTCCGGGATCCTCTATGCATGAGGAATTGGCTTTTTATCAGCAAGCGGGGATGAGTGCTTTTGAGGCTTTGAAAACCGCAACCTTTAATCCTTCCAAAACCCATGATTTTTTGAGTGATCAGGGAAGTATAGTAGAAGGAAATATAGCCAACCTGATTCTTACAAAGAATAATCCCTTGGAAAATTTGGAGGTCTTGAAGAATCCCCAAATGGTTTTTGTCAGAGGAAGAAAAATCGAAAGTCAAACCTTACTTGAATTTAAGCAAAAAGCTAATAATCGACCTAATAAGCTGGTTTCTGGACTACGCTATGCAGAAAACCTACTTATTGAAAAGTAATGAGAGCTAAAACGATTTTTAGAATCCTGATGCCTCTTGTCGCAATAGGTTGTACGATCTACTTCACGCCTTGGCTGATTCTACGGGCTTGGTTGGCACCGATTCCTGATACGATTCAGGAGCAAGTGGATATGGCGATGAATTACCAGCTCGATGGGATTATTGTCTATGTGGATCAGGGTGGAAAAGAACCTCAATTCTATTCGGCTGGCTGGAAAGATCGGGATCAAAAGATCCCTGCCGACCCCAATTCACTATTCAAAATCGCCAGCATCAGCAAGCTGTATATCGCTGCTGCAGCCAGCAAAATCGTGGCGAGTGGAGCCCTTTCGCTGGATGATACCTTGGAAGAGTTGCTTCCTGAGGTCGCCAAAAACATCGAAAATGCTGATCAAATTACGCTTCCTCTTTTAATCCAGCATCGCTCCGGGATTCCCAACTATTCTGACCAACCGAATTACCCTTGGGATAAGCCATTTACCGAAAATCGACAGGCCTTAGAGTTGATTTATGGCTTGCCAGCTGACTTTGCTCCCAACGAGAAATATGCCTATTCCAACACGAATTATTTGCTGATCGGTGAAATTTTGGACAAGACCTTAGGCTATTCTCATCATGAATATATCCGCATGGAGATTTTGGAGCCATTGGGTTTGACCCGGACTTACAGTTTGCTTTCGGAAGTGGATCAGGATGAATTGATGAGTGGGTATTTTGTAGGTTATCCTTTGGACATCAAAGGGAATGATTTCATACACCCTGGAGGTTCTATGATATCAACCGCCGAGGAGGTTGGGATTTTCCTTCGAGCCTTGATTGATGGAACTTTGCTGACGGAAAAGGAGCAGGAAATTTACTCCTCGGTGTATGTGTATGAGCATACTGGATTGGTTCCTGGCTATCAAAGCATCGCCAAGTATCACCCTGATATCGATGCGGTGGTGGTTCAGTTTGTCAATACCAATGGGGGCTATGCCTGGAATATCCACGAGATTGTGTACAATCGGGTGGTGAAGATTTTGAAGAAAAATGAATAAGCTTACAGTTCCAGCTGGAATATTTTCCAAAAAGGAATACCCTCTCCAGTTATCCCTTCCATTTTGACTGTGATATTTTTAACTCCTTCAGGCAAAAATACCTCAAAATCATAGCTTCCTTCCATTTCCGAAACCCAAGGAGTCCAAAAAAGTGTAGCATTTTGCCCAAGGTTTTGGCCTGGGTTGGGAACATTTGGAAAAGGATTTGTTTCAGCAAATCCTCTTACAGGATATTTAGCAAATCCAAAATCATTAAACCTTCTTTTGTCTTTCGTTTTTCGCTCGCCTCTTTTTGTTTCAATCATAATCACCCCGGCGAAGCCAGCCAGACCAAATACATTGGAATTGAGTGTATAAACAGCAATGGATTTCACTTCGTCTGTTAGGTAGTTTTGCAATACATCATTTGCAGTCTCTCCTTCATTGTATAGATATCGTGATCCATCAATAATAAGTAGAGGCTCACCGTCATTAAGACCATAATTGAAATTACCAAGTCGGCCATTCCCGAATTTCATTCCTATTACTGACGCTACTGTGTTTCCAGGCCAGTTTTCAAGTTCCGAACTTGTAAATTCCCGGTCAGGTGCCCCATATCCATAATAATTTTCTGCAATGCTCTCAATTTTGGTATCCTCGGCCACAAACTCTTCTAATAGAATATAATCTCCAAAATTGTCATAAGCTAATGGATATTCGACCACTTCATATTTTTGGTACTGATTTTTGGGGAACGTACCATTAAATGCTGGGGGAGTTCTTGGGGTGTATGTAATCATTCCATAGGGCCTTTGTTTTTGGTCCAAGGCAGCGAAAGCAAGGGTGTCCCAACCCACAAAATTCAATCCGCTCGCTCTGAAATAACCAGATGAGTCAGTTTTCACCACTCCATAATCTTCTAAATCACCCCTTACAATTGTGATTGGGTTAATATCAGGATCTCTTTTTTTGGTCTTTTCAAATTTGCCTTCAACGGTGATCCCATATTCAATTCCAAAGGTAGGGGAAACTGTAAATCTCTCCATTAGCGGTTCATCAAGCCAATCATAGGAGGAGATGATGGTTTCTTGATCTGCTATTTGCGCCACCAAATCGGAATTTGTGACCGACAGAGAAAATTGAGCGGGAACTGGCTCATCTAGGGCATCTTTTATCGTTAGATTAATCAAGGCTTTTCTATCGCTTCCTTCAAGAATTACACTTTGGGAAATATCAAAAATTAGGTCTCCAGCATAATCTACTTCCGGAATCTGTTGATTCTCAACATTAAGGCCTTTGGCTAGGACTGGTAAGGCCCGCATAAACATATCTCCCTTAGGGTAATTTCGCATCCAATCTGTGTATGCCCTAATGAAATAATCTCCTAGAGGAAGGGAGTCTGGAAGATCAAAACTTCCTGCTATAGTACCTGATTCAATTCTATATTGATTGGAAAAGACCAAATTGGTCCGTTCATCTCTTAATTCTACATGCAAAACCTGACTTAGCGTATCCCGGTAAAATTGGTTTTTGTAGAGCATAGTCCCTCCAAACCAAACTCTTTCTCCAGGGTAATAGTAAGGCTTATTTGTGCTGAAATAGGGTCTTTCACGTTTGCTTTCCCATTTATTTCTATTGATCTCTTCTAAATTTACTTCTGCTGCTAGATTTTCAAAGGTTTTAGGAGGTACGTAATCGTGAGGTAAAGTTCTGCCCATTCTAGGTCTTCCAATATAGCCCGAAAGGACAACCTGAGTTGGGTCAATAGGTACCCCATTTCTATCTATGTCAAAAAAGCCCAAAGGGGCACTAATCCATCCAACAGGATGATAAATATCCACATAATATTCATTCCGCCAGCTTTTTCCTAAGAAATGAACTTCAAGCCGATCAGGCCAAATGATTCTGAAGTTTCCATTTCGAAGAGGTATCCTCCGGATAGAATCCTGTTGAATGGGAATGATGGATTCACCAAGTTCTACGGCATAGGTATTTGTCCGTTGGCGGTTCATTTGCTCGGGCAAGGTTTTATATAAATTGAACCCTTCTACCGGCAACTCCTGAAGCAAAAGGGATTTCATCAGGTGTTTGACTGAACCTTGGTAGCTTGTCTGTTTATTCAATAAGTATTTTGCCGCTTTTACAGAATCTGACGTTATTATATCTTCAAAAAATGCCAGTCCATAGTAACTGGATTTGTTCTTATAAAATTTATAATCCTGCAAAAAATAAGTGACTTTATAGCCCAAGGCCTCATTTTCTAAAATTAAAGGTTCTTGTGCAGTCGCTTGAATGTAGTTGGGCCCTTTGTCGGGGTTTACTTTTTTAAAATCCAATACCCATGGGTTAATAATTTTTACCTCATTTGCTAAGGGGTCATCCGGTAAAGCCAAAAACACATTTTCGAATCTTTTTAGATTTCTTTCCCAGGGTTTATCCCTTCTGCTTTTCAATTCTACCTCACTTAATACCGATTCCAAGGGAGTGAGAATGAAATCCACTGTCTTGGTTTCACCAACCCCAATGGTTACATTCTTATCTACTGTGGTGTAGCCAACAAATGAAGCCACCAAACTGAAAGTACTAGGCAAATCAGGTCTGGTAAGCGTGAAAAATCCATTTTCATCCGTTGTTGTTCCAATTGTGGTATTATTGATAAAGACATTGGTAAAGGGTATTCCTTCACCGGTGGCGCTATCTTTTACGGACCCCTTGATGGTCTGGGAGAAAACAGATCCCAGGGTAAAGCATAAAAAAATACAGAGGATGAGTCTTTTTTGGAGAATAGGAAAGACAGCAGGTCTCCTAAATTTTACTAAAGTGAATTCATCAAGATTTGTCAAAATAGTTCTAGCATTGAAGTAAGGAAGTTATACAATTCCATTTATACCTAGAAGAATTTATCCTTTGCCTTTAGTTTTTGATAGTCAAATGGATGGATTAACCAAATCCTGAAGATCCAGTATACAGGTATTGAAATTGAATGATTATTGCTGGGCGCTTTGGCCTGAGGGTTTAGACAATCAAGCATATTATTCAACATATTGCTGAGAGACTTCAAAAAGAGGCCTTGGTGAAAGCATCAATTTTCCCTTTCATTTTATTCCCCTTTTGTCTCTTGCTGATTTCTAAAAGGTATTCGCATTTTCTTTCCCCAAAAAGCCCAATTCTGCTATCTTTGTGGCTTGTTTTGAGCGGGATAGGCCCGCGTGAGGGATAGAAGCGGTATCCATCCTGCGCAGCAGGTGGATAAGAGCGGATAGCCCGACCCCGCCCTTTTCGGCGGGGGCACGCCCAAAACCCATTCAAAAAAGAATTCGATAAGCAGGAAGCAGTGAAAACGTATCAGGAATTTAAGCAGGTAGATTATCCCCAAATTGGAGAGTCTGTACTCGCCTATTGGAAAGAGAATCAAATCTTTGAAAAGTCCATCGCCAACCGGGAAGGTGCACAGACCTTTACCTTCTTTGAAGGACCGCCGTCCGCCAATGGTACACCGGGCATTCACCATGTTATGGCGCGGACACTCAAGGATATTTTTTGTCGATACAAAACCCTTCGCGGCTATCAAGTCAAGCGAAAGGGAGGTTGGGATACGCATGGTCTTCCTGTTGAGCTTCAGGTAGAAAAAGAACTGGGTATCACCAAAGAAGATATTGGTAAGAAAATCTCGGTCGAAGAATACAATAAGCGTTGTAGGGAAACGGTGATGAGGTTCAAGGATGAATGGGATGACCTGACTGAAAAAATCGGCTATTGGGTAGATCTCGATGACCCGTATATCACTTTTGACAGCAAGTATATCGAAACGCTTTGGTATCTCTTGAAGCGACTGTACGAAAAAGGGCTTTTGTATAAAGGATATACGATTCAACCTTACTCTCCTGCTGCAGGAACGGGCCTTTCTTCACACGAACTCAATCAGCCAGGTACCTATAAGGATGTGAAGGATACTTCCATCACGGCACAATTCAAGTTGAAAGGCCAGGAAAACACCTACATCTTGGCATGGACCACTACTCCATGGACTTTGCCTTCTAACTCCGCCTTGGCGATCGGAGAAAACCTGGATTATGTGAAAGTGAAAACTTTCAACCCGTATACGCATGAGCCTGTTAACGTGATTTTGGCAAAGGCTCGAATGGGCGCCTATCTAAATCCGAAAGCAGCTGATCTAAAACTGGAAGAATACCAGCCTGGAGATAAATTGATTCCTTATGAAATTGTAGAAGAGTTCAAAGGAAAGGATATGTTGGGTTGGGAATACGAGCAACTTTTCCCGATCGAAGCTTTGGCCTTGCCACATCCGGCTTTTACGGTGGTGGCTGGTGACTATGTGACTACGGAGGATGGTACCGGAATCGTCCACTTGGCAAAAGCTTTTGGTGCCGATGACTTTAGAACTTTGGTGCAGAACAATGTGCCAGGGATTTTTGTGAAAGATGAACTGGGGAATGATATCCCGGTAGTGGACAAACAAGGGAAATTCCTTCCAGTGGTGGGTGAGTATCTCGCTGCCAAAATGAAAGAACATGGAATCTCTGCGCACAAAGAATTTGGCCCAGATGATTTCTATGTAAAAAATTACACAGAAGAGGACGAGGGTGCCGTTGACTTCAAGAATACGGACATCATCATCTCCATCATTCTCAAAAATGAAAACAAGGCCTTTAAGGTCGAAAAATACGAGCACAGCTATCCGCATTGTTGGCGAACAGATAAACCGGTATTATACTATCCGCTGGAGAGTTGGTTTATCAAAACCACGGCCTACAAGGATAAGCTGGTAGCACTGAACAAAACCATCAATTGGAAGCCTGAGGCTACAGGTACAGGCCGATTTGGCAACTGGCTGGAAAATCTGGTGGATTGGAATCTGAGCCGCTCCCGATTCTGGGGCACCCCGCTTCCGATATGGAGAACAAGTGACGGTTCGGAAGAAAAATGCATCGGTTCGATTGCTGAACTTAATACCGAAATTGAAAAGTCCATTGCGGCTGGTTTTATGGAAAAATCTCCCTATGAAGGGAAGGAGCTAGACTTGCATCGACCATATGTGGATGATGTGATTTTGGTTTCTCCAAAAGGGGAAAAGATGTTCCGTGAACCGGATTTGATTGATGTTTGGTTTGACTCTGGAGCCATGCCTTATGCGCAATGGCATTTTCCTTTTGAGAATCAATCCGTATTCAAACATAATTTCCCGGCCGATTACATTGCCGAAGGGGTTGACCAAACAAGAGGTTGGTTCTTTACCCTACATGCCATCGCAGTGATGCTCTTTGATTCTGTGGCCTTCAAAAATGTGATTGCTAATGGGTTGGTTTTGGATAAAAATGGAAACAAAATGTCCAAGCGTTTGGGCAATGCTGTTGATCCGTTCAAGACCTTGAAAGAATATGGACCGGATGCGCTTCGCTGGTATATGCTTAGCAACGCCAATCCATGGGATAACCTGAAGTTCAATTTGGACGGTGTGACTGAAGTGCAACGTCGCTTCTTTGGCACCCTTCAAAATACATATAACTTCTTTGCCCTATACGCTAATTTGGACGCATTTGTCTATGATAAGTCTAAGGCGATTCCAGTAAATCAGCGGGCGGAACTCGATCAGTGGATTGTCTCCAAGCTTCAGTCCTTAATCGCAGAAGTGGAGGAATCCATGGATCAATACGATGCGACCCGAGCGACTCGAGCGATCATGAATTTTACAGTGGATCAATTATCCAACTGGTATGTGCGCTTGGCCCGTAAGCGATTCTGGAGAGGAGAGATGAATGAGGACAAGCAGGCTGCCTATGAGACCCTGTATGAGTGCTTGCTTACCTTGACGCAATTGATGTCTTCCTTCGCTCCTTTCTATGCGGACTGGTTGTATAAAAATCTGACCGAAGCAGGAGAAAGTGGAGAGGAATCCGTGCACTTGACGGATTGGGTTTCTGCAGATCAATCTTTGATCGATGAGGATTTGGAGACCAGTATGGAATTGGCGCAAACCATTTCTTCATTGGTGCATTCCCTTCGAAAAAAGGAAAAGCTGAAAGTAAGACAGCCTTTGCAGCGAATTTTAATTCCTGTTTTGAATAGGAAGACCCAAACGCAGATTGAGCACGTAGCCGAATTGATCAAAACGGAGGTAAATATCAAAGCTATTGAATTTCTAGATGATGCTTCAGGGATTTTAGTCAAGGAAGTGAAGCCTAACTTGCCGGTTCTCGGTAAAAAATATGGGCCTAAAATGCGCTTTGTAGTTGCGGCTATCAAATCTTGGGGTCAGGATGAGATCAATCAGATCGAACGGGAAGGAAAATTATCCATCGATGTAGATGGTGAAATGGTTGATTTGCTGTTGGAGGAAGTGTTAATTTCTTCTCAGGATATTCCTGGATGGTCCGTGGCTTCTGATGGAGGTGTTACGGTAGCCTTGGATGTGACCTTAACTGATGAACTGAAGCAAGAAGGAGTGGCTCGGGATCTAGTCAACCGAATCCAAAATCTCCGAAAGGAGATGGGGCTGGAAGTACAGGATAAAATTCATATTCAAATCGCCGAAGGCAATCCATTGGTAAATGCTTCCGTAGAAAATTTTGGATCTTACATCCAATCTGAAACTCAAGCGCTGAGTTTGCGTGTGACAGAAGAGGCGAAAGACGGAACGAGTTTGGATATGGATGATTTTGAGATTGCAGTCAAAGTCCAAAAGGCGGAAGGAAACTAAAAGATGAATAAATACCTAAAATATTTTGGAATCACGCTCTTGGTAATCGCTATTGATCAGGCGGTGAAGATGCTGGTTCACTTCCAAATGGATTTTGGTACACCCGGTCAGATTAAGATTTTAGGAGACTGGTTCAAGTTGCACTATACCACTAATCCAGGTATGGCCTTTGGAATGGAGCTTGGCACCGAATACGGTAAATTATTGCTGACTTCTTTCCGTTTGGTTGCCATGTTTGGTATAGGTTATTATTTATACTATATCATAAAAAAGAAACAACACCCGGTATACATAGTATGTATTGCCATGATATTGGGAGGTGCTATTGGTAATTTAGTAGACTCTATATTTTATGGTGTTTGGTTAAGAAATGCGCCATACGATGCTCCTACCCCTTGGTTTCATGGCCAAGTAGTGGATATGTTTTACTTCGATATATGGGAAGGCTACATTCCGGATTGGGTTCCGCTTTGGGGAGGTTCTTACACTGCGCTATGGCCTATTTTCAATATTGCTGATGCCGCCATTTTCATTGGAGTAGCGATTATTTTGATTTTTCAGGGGAGATTTTTCCCCGAGAAACCAAAGGAAAATCCTCCTCAGGAAAGTCCGCAGATAGAGGAAAAAGCCCATTGATAATCGAAATACTCAATAAAAACCCTTTTGCACCATACGCAAAAGGGTTTTTTTATTAATTTTCCAGCTATTACCCTTTCTAAATTACCCAAAGCTTGCACAAATCGAAGCTTTGGTTCTTTTATTAACTAGTATTTAGATGATTGTAGATCCCAGCAAGCCATTTCAAATAGTATATTCTATTTTCAGTCATGAGTATTTAGGATTATTGTTTGAATCTTTTGTAGTCCAGTTGGATGAACAAGGAAGGCTTTCGCTGGCCTATCAAAATATCAGCTCAGCCAATGCACAAGAATTTGATGCGGGACTGGATGAGCGGGATTATGAGTTGATTAAACTGATGGATGGAATGCAGCCTGAAGAAGTTATCAAATTGCATATTCCATCAAAGAAAAAGGTTCGGCCAAAGGATTATCTACAACAAGTTTTTGATCCCAAGACGGCAAATCAAACTGTACAAGAATTAGTAAAAGCTCGCTTGGAAAGACAGCGATCGGCAATTTTACCCAAGTTAATCGGACGTAGGCTGTTTGAAATGGGCTCTGATGGAAGTCCTACCTGGAAGGAAATTGAGGTATTGCCAGAGCCAGCTTCCATTATTTTTCATTTCCATAAAAACCCAGATAATACCCATTACTATCCAACGATCAAATACAAAGGTGAATCCGTTTGGATTCATGGAAAAGGAGGGTATCTGCTCTGTAAGGAGCCCGCTTGGTTTACTGTAGATGATAAACTCTATCATTTTCATATTCCCGTGGATGGGATGAAGCTCTTGCCTTTTTTGAAAAAGAAATTCATCCTAATCGAAAAGAAAATGGAGCCAGTGTATTTCCGGAAATTCATGGCTCCCATGATGACCCAATATGAAGTGGATGCCCGTGGGTTTGAAGTTTCTCGGGAACACGGAAAACCTGAACCAATCATTCGAATCCATACCCTAGCAGGGAATGATCATGGGCTTTTTGAAGGAGTTGCAGAAAATGGCGAAGAAGCAAAAATCGTCTTTGAGATGCGGTTTCAATATGGAGAGGAAAACTATCCGCTGGGTAATTCCAATGATGCCGCTTCGAGTCAGCCTGTAACCCTTATTGAAAAGGATGGAGAATTTATGTTTAAGCAAACGATCCGGGCTGTTCAAAAAGAAAAATCCATCGTTTCCTATATCAAGAAATTAGGGTTGAATTTGAGTCATGGCAGGGTAGAGCTTCCCAAGACAAAAGCCTTTGAATGGATTGGAGATCATGAAGAACTCTTAACCGAAAAAAACATCAAAATCCAACAGCGATCCAATCCAAACGGGAAAGTTTATCATATTGGTAAAGCACAAATCAGTATTGAAGTCAATGAAGGCATCGACTGGTTTGATGTGAAAGCTATGATCAAGTTTGGGGTTTATTTGGTTCCCTTTGCCAAAATCCGAAAAATGGTCATGAAAGGGCAAACTGAATTTGAGCTGCCGAATGGGGAAATCGCTGTGATCCCGGCTTCTTGGTTTGTGAATTATTCTGAGCTTTTCTCCTTCATGGAAGAGGGTACAGTGGATGGACAAGTTATCATGCGAAAGCATCACTTGGCCCTAGCAAAACAGCTGGAAGAAGGGAATTTGGTACAACTCAGCTTGAGTCGAAAGCTTGAAAAACTCCGGGATTTCGACAGTATCGAGGATTATGAAATGCCTACCGGTTTTGAAGGTACGCTTCGACCCTATCAAAAAGCCGGATACAATTGGCTTCGCTTTTTGAACGAGTTTCGATTTGGAGGATGCTTGGCGGATGACATGGGTTTGGGTAAAACAGTACAGACCCTTGCGCTTTTGGCTCATGAAAAGGAAGAAAACCCAGGTTTTTGTTCCCTCTTGGTGATGCCTACCTCCTTGATCTACAACTGGGAATTAGAAGCGAGAAAATTTTGCCCTGATCTAAAGATTCTGGTGTACTCGGGAACTCAACGAATCAAAGACCCATTCAAGTTTCGGGATTATGATTTGGTGCTGACTTCTTATGGAATTACACGCTTGGACATCCATATTTTGAAAGACTTCTATTTCAATTATGTGATTTTGGATGAATCCCAGGCCATCAAAAACCCGAGCAGTAACATCGCCAATGCAGTCAACAAATTAAAGAGTAAGCAAAAGCTCATTTTGACAGGTACGCCTGTGGAAAATGGCACCATGGATCTGTGGTCCCAGATGAACTTTGTGAATCCCGGGCTTTTGGGCACTCAAAATAGTTTCAAAAAGCAATTTCTTCAGCCTATTGAAAAGCAAAATGACAAGGACAAGTCAGCCAAATTACACGCATTGATTAAGCCTTTTATTCTTCGAAGGCTTAAATCCCAAGTGGCGACAGACTTACCGGAAAAAATCACCAATGTGAAGTTCTCGGCCATGACTGCTGAACAAGAGAAGGTTTACGAAGAAGTGAAGAACTACTACCGGGAGAAAATCATCGGCGAGAATCCACTTGCAAATTTGGGAAGGCAGCAGTTCACTTTGCTTCGCGGATTGACCCAGCTCCGTCAAATTGCCAATCATCCCAAATTGGTTCGGGATGATTACGAAGGAAATTCCGGGAAATTGGAGGATGTGACCTACATGCTTCAATCGACCATTTCGGAAGATCACAAGGTTTTGGTGTTTAGTCAGTTTGTGCGTCATCTTTCCATCGTGCGGGAATACCTGGATTCAGAAAATATTGATTATTGCTATTTAGATGGGTCAACTAAGGATAGGCAGGCCCAGGTAGAGCGTTTTCAGCAAGATGACAAGGTGAAGGTCTTTTTGATTTCCCTCAAAGCGGGAGGTGTTGGTTTGAATCTTACCAAGGCGGAATACGTCTTTCTATTGGATCCATGGTGGAATCCGGCCGTCGAATCTCAGGCAATTGATCGGGCGCATCGGATCGGTCAGGAGAACAAAGTCATAATCTACAAATTCATCAGTAGGGGGTCTGTGGAGGAAAAAATCATGGCCCTACAAGATCGAAAGTTAGCCCTGGCTGGTGAGCTGATCGGAAGTGAAGAAAGCTTCATGAAGAGCCTCGATAATGAGGATATTCGGGCTTTATTAGACTAAAGGTTGGAGCTTGTAAAGTTGTAAATTGGCAGTGTTACTTTCGTAAAGGTAAAGTTTCTAACTTTTTTCTTTTCAACTTTCCAACTTTATAAAATTGAAAATCAGTTTACTACAAATTGGTTTGCAATTGTTAACCATAATTTATTCGCAATTGGTCTTTTTCTCAAAGATATTTTTCTAAATTATTACAACGATTACCACTAACATTTTCCTGCACATGCCTAGAGCCAAATCCGATAAAGATCGGAAAATCTTTGTGCTAGACACATCTGTGATTCTTTACGCACACAACTCCATTATGAATTTTGCCGAGCACGACGTCGTGATTCCCATCACGGTGCTGGAGGAACTCGATCAGTTCAAAAAAGGCAATGACACTAAAAACTTTGAAGCCCGGGAATTTATCCGATTACTGGATAAGCTTTCGCAGGATCACATGATCCATGAATGGACTCCGCTCAACGGGAAGACCAAGGGGAATTTCAAGGTTTTGATGAATCCTGATAATAAACTGAATGCCAATGTGATTTTTGGCGAGGAGAAGAATGACCATAAAATTCTCAATGCGGCCTTGTATCTCAAGGAGCATGAGAAAAATCGTCGGGTGATTCTTGTCTCCAAAGACATCAACTTACGGCTCAAGGCCAAATCCCTGGAAATCCATGCGGAGGACTACGAAACCGGCAAAATCAAGAATATCGATGAACTGGAAAATACCGGTACTTATATCTTGGAAGATGTCAATGTAGATGCCATCAATACCCTTTACGAGGTAGGGTTTGTGGAGTCAAAAATGGTTTTGGGTACCCGGAAGCGAAAGGCAAATGCCTATTACATTCTGCGGAACAATAAAAACTCAGTCCTAACTTATTACAATCCTGAAGAAAATATTCTGGAGCGTGTAGACAAGAAACTGGCCTATAATATCAAACCCAAGAATGCTGAGCAGACTTTTGCCTTGCATGCCATTATGAATCCCAATATTAAGCTGGTTTCCATTCAAGGCGTAGCAGGAACTGGAAAGACTTTACTGGCCTTGGCTGGGGCGCTGGAACAGCGACGCTACTACAAGCAGATTTTCCTGGCCAGACCCATTGTGCCTCTTTCCAACAAGGATATTGGGTACTTGCCCGGTGATATCAAATCCAAGCTGAACCCATATATGGAGCCACTTTGGGATAACCTGAAGTTTATCCAAAATCAATACAAAGAAACGGATAAAGAGTATCAGAAAATCACAGAACTGGTCAACCAGGAAAAACTAGTGATTCAGCCTTTGGCGTATATACGAGGTCGGTCACTTTCTAATATTTTCTTCATTGTGGATGAGGCACAGAACCTCACTCCACATGAGATTAAGACCATAATTTCCCGTGCCGGGGAGAATACAAAGATTGTGTTTACAGGGGATGTGCATCAGATCGATACTCCTTATTTGGATTCTCAGTCTAATGGCTTATCGTATTTGATCGATAGGGTGAAGGATCATCCGCTCTATGCACATATCAAGTTAGAGAAAGGGGAACGCTCTGAATTGGCTAACTTGGCGAATGAGTTGCTATAAAGATTGGCCTAAAACAATTTCAAAGCCCTTAGATTCATCTTTGGGCTTTTTTTATTTTTAGCTCTTCGGAATCCGCGATAGTTATCGGGAGCAATTCCGAAGTTATAGCGTAGGATTTTTAATCCGATAATTCATTTATTCCTTCTTTACAATATCGCCTTTTTTTAGGGCTTTTCCTTGATACCCTTCTTTGAATTCTATGGGATAGGACCTTATCCCTTCTTTTCCCTTGATTGGAATTAAGCTATTAAAATGAAGATGGGCAACATCCGTTTGACCGGTCATTCCGGAAAGCCCGATGGCTTGCCCACTTTTTACCTGGTCCCCAACTTTGACCAAACTGCCCTGATAGGTCAAATGGACATATTGAAAAAATAATCCTGAATCAGGATTGTAAATGGTGATAAAATTCCCGAAAGGTTTCCATTTTTCGTCTTTTCCCCCATGCTGGTATTGGTCTATCACACCAACAACATACCCGTCACTTACCGATGTAACCGTGTCCTTGACTTTTAAATTGAAATCAATGGCATATCGGGAATAGTCAGAATTGTGGGTGTAATTGGAATTGTTTCCTTGAATGATTGTATAGGATTTACTCTTGGGAAAGGGTAGTTCGATAGGAGTCTGAATTATTTCTTTCTCCGGATTTCCCATGACAATATGGTAGCCGATATCATCTTTGAAATCCTTCAAATCAGAGAAAATCAAGGTTGTGTCTTTTTTTTCTTCAAGTAGAATGGGGCTAAGTGATTCTACCGTCGGTTTGATGGAAGGATGATCACTGCTTAGCCAAATTCGAATGGGACACATTAAGGGGTTTTCAAGTTTGACGGTTAAGTTATTCCCATCCATAACATGGGATTTTTTCATGGAAAACTGACTATAGCGTTCTTTTGGTATCCCCTTTTCCGCACAACCAAAAGTAGCTAGGAGACAAATGATCAGTAAAAAGCCAAAGGATCCTTTCATTTTATACGGTATGTTTAATAAGTACATGTTTTGAAAAAATATTTTTCAGTTTAATTAATTCTTACGAATAGGGGAAATATCAAACTTGAATCTCAGCTATGAACTCTTTTAATTTTTCTTAAAAGCTTTAGAAAATGAAACCTCTTTTTTGGCACTTTTTTGTCCGTCCGTGATAGAACACTGTCCGATATCGCACAAGCTATTCTTGTAAAACAGCCCTATTTCTTCAATTTGACCCTTTTTTGAGTTTGGTAGCCTTTTGGCATAAAGGATAAACACGAAAACAAACCAACTCTTTAATGCCATGAACACTTCAATCTTCACACAAAAAAATATCTGTGCTGCACTAGGATTGGCCATGGCTGCGACCATTGTCATCAAAGCTAAAGTGGAAGCCAATCACATGGAAAATACTGCCCGATTTGAAACTACTAAACCAACACCACAAGTCGGCATCGAAAGCGTCCAAGGTCCTGATATCCTTCAGGTAAACATTTACAAAACTGAAAAGCCTCAATTCACTGAGGCCTCTTAAAGAAAAACTCGTAAGGGTTAATTTGGTTGATTGTTTGGTTAATTAAAAAAAGGCGGATTTTATCTGCCTTTTTTTTTGCATGAAGCAGGTTTGATTTTTAATCAAAGCAAAATGTATTGGTTTTGCATTCGGGCTACTTATGGGCCATCGTACTTGTCTGTTATTAGTTAATTTCTCAAGATTGGATACTCTATTTATAAATTATTCGAGGTTTCGTTTTTTTAATTCCTTCTTCAAAGCTTCATAGCGCTTTGGTTTCTTAAGGAATACATAAATTAAATACAGAGGAATTAAGGTAACAAGCCCCCAAGCGTTTGCAGCGGCACTGTAAATGATTATTCCAAGTAAGAACCCAATAAAAAATGCATCTATCATAGGTGATGGTTTGTTCTTTTTAGCTACTTCCATTAGCTCTTCGTCACTTAATTGAGATAGTTCTTTTTGGTTCATAGGATATTGATTTTTCTATCTACTCTTTACCTTGAAGGACTTGGTTTCCATTTTTTTGATGGCTTTTTCCAACGATTAGACCTGCTTATTTATCAATTTTGCTGTAGCTAACTCGAGCTTTTGCAATTCCTGTTGGATTTGGATCTAGGTATAATTCATACCCTTTCAATAGCTTTATCTTTTTTGTCTTCCCTTTCGGAATAGGTTTTTCTTCAATCAGCTTTCCTTTGAATTGAACCCGAATTGAAAAACTTCTGCTCCCAATATTTTCAACTAGGGCAAAGCAGTCTTCCCCTTCAAAGGGATTGATTGTAGCGTCTTGACCAGGACCTTTCCCTGTCATTAGCATGCTTTGAGACGGCTCTAATACGAATTCGGTTTGAGCCATGATTTTAGCATTAGAGAGAAAAATCAGACCTAGAATTAAAATAAAAGCTTTCATCTTTTTAAATTTTCTTGTAAACAATAAGCCCAATAAATGCAAGTACCAGTACTATGGAAATCAATACGACAGTTCTCCAATAAAGTTTGTCGATTATGTCCTCCATGCGGTTAAAAGTCATTTCTAAGCTTTGATTGGTCAAAACTGTGAGATCCTGAATGGTTGCCTCCCGTTGTTTGGTGAGTTCCTCGCTTAATTCCCCAATGATGATAGCTCGTTCACTTTTTAATTCTTCCAAAACAATGGCCCTTTCCTGACGAATGGCCTGCAGTACGGCGATACGCTCTGCCCGAATGTCTTCAAAGGCCTCTTCGCGTTGTTCGTCAATTAATTCAGGGCTAGATTCTATAAACAAAACCGATTGCTCCAATAGCCGGGAAAGGGAATCGATGCGACTGCTCAGTTCGGGGTTGTTTAAGGTATTGTTTAATAAATACTCAGCTTCCCAACGTACCTGTTTCGGCAAAACCTCCATGTAAGAACTGACCTGAGAACGCAATCCATCCAGGCTTTGTGACATGTCTACGGCCAACCCTTTAAATGTTACCTTTTCGACCGTTTGAATTTGAGTCATCAGCGGAATGGTAGACTTTCTGACAAAATAGGAGCTTGTGATAGGGTTTTTTTCCGCAAATTCGATCACTAACTTCCTCCCTTCGGAAATGTCTTTGTCGGGGACTAAGTCTCGGCCGATATTCAGTATTTCCTCCCATAGCATATCAAGCGTTTGGATGGCAATCTTTTGATGTTCGCCGAACAAATCCTTTCCCTTACCCTCCTCAAAGAATAATTTCATCTGGTAAGTAAAGACCGCTACATCAATGTAGCCTAGAAAAGGATCATTGTTGTAAATGGACCCATTGGCAACAGGGATAGCGTTCATTTTCCAGATTAAGGCCTCCTGATCAATACGGGAATCTGAAGAAGCCCTGATGATGCTATCTGCTGATTCGGTAATACTCCGTTCGAACCTGTAAAAAAAATCGTTCATAGTCTCTCTTAGCTCTAGTGGAGATAGTTCAATGATTCCACCTGCTGGACTGACTGAACTTTTTTTCTTTTTTTGTGCAAGTGAGTCATGGCTGAGAAACAAAAGAAAGAGGAGTGTCACAAAGACCAAGGTTGTGCTTGGGGATATTCTAAAAGCGCTTGTTGAATGTTGAGATCTCATCTTACTGTCTTAAAATAGGTTTATTTTTAGCAGGTTCTTTTCCTTCATGGAGTAGGTAATGGCCTTCGGGTGACCCTAATCCAAATTAGATGTGTTTTTGCCAACTGATTAAATGAGGTGCTTGCACCCCATCATATCTCACCATTTTCCGAAAACTTTTTTGGTGAACTCCTTAAAACAAGTTGATTTCAGTAATTCTGTCTAATCAATATAAGTTAAAAAATTATAGCTTAAACCTTACTGTACTATTGCAAAATCATTTTGTCTTGTATTCGTTTTTGTATTAATCTGATTCAGTCGTAAGTACCTGGCCTCTTGATAAAGTCAAGGAAATTTGTCCGGCGTGATGGGAGTTATGGAAAAGAATGTGGGAGAAAAGTCGCATTCTTGTAACTGTTCCAAAAAATGGAGTGTCAATTTTCAAAAACCAATCCTCGTCTTTTGAAGTATTTATAAGGTTTTCAAGCATTTTATATCCTTGATCAATGTATAATTTGCTTGTTTCAATATCATAATCCTGCCCATTGTCCTGTTGTACTAGAGTAGTATTTTGAATATCTGAAGGGATACCGAAAAAATATCCAAATAAATTCATGGTTTCTCCAATGTGCCTGTAAATAAATCCTACAGAGGCAGTTTCAGCATTTAGTCTATATTTTTGATTCTCATTCGTGACTCTGTTCAGGGCAAATGAATTAGTAGTAATATTTTGAACTAACATTTCTTGAAGTAATTTCTTTTGAGTATTCATGATATCTGGATTTAAGTGAATAATGAAAAAATGAATTGCATTTTCGTTTTACAGAAAGTTACATGATTAAAGTTGATTTTTCTTCAGATAGCATTGGTTTTAGCCACTCCGAGTGGATTCGGACCTAGTAGTCCTTAAATTAACGATTGGGGCACCGTAATTCCGGATATCGATTTTTGGCTACAGTTTTATCCTTTTTAATAATAATGAAAACCAATACGTGGATAGTATAAAAATTGATCCAATCCCAATTCCATAGCTTAATCGCCAAAACCATCTCATTGCAACTTGTCCGCCCTGGAATGTCCTTTTTCGGAAAATGTGAATGAAAGATTGCCTGCAAGTAAATACGCTATGGGAACCCAAAGAATTCCGAATGTAATTATGACTTTGAGTAATGCAGAGAGAATTCTGTTCAGGTTGCTAGTGGGCTTTCTCAACTCTTTTATTCCCCAATAAACAGTAAAGGGTAATGAAATCATTCCGGTCCAGGTAATCAGCGTGCCCAGAGGAATTGATTCTTTTCTATCCAATGTGGTTGTCAGTAAAGAAGACCCAGTGACCAAAAGTAGAATTACACATAAAGTCAAAATCAGCGTGCTAAAAAAATATGTCTTTCTTCTATTCACTTTTCATTTGTTGTCAACCCTATCAACTAGGCGAAGTGAGGGACCTTGAAACCGAATCTCTTTCCACCAGGCCGAATTCATTTTAAATAGCCAATCCCATTTTCTACAGCCTTGGTGCTTGCTGGCTTTTTCCAGTTTAAGATTCTTCTAATTGTGTAAACTAATAACTTTAGTCATTTTCCAATTTCCATTGTCATTTTTCCAAATCACGATAAACTTACTCGGAATGGATTCGGCATCCGGTTCTTGATTATTAAAGAATTTGTGATACCCTATTTGAACGGCTCCATAATCATTTATCGGATAGACTTCAGTTGTGCCCTCAACCAATTCTCTTGTCACTTTGCCACAGATATTGTTTTTTGTTCCTTCTATAATTTGCTCCTTAGATGTAGACAGTCCTCCCTTATCGTGAAAAAACTCAATGCTGTCCGAATAAATAGAGGCTTGTGTTTCCAAGTCACAATTATTATAAGCATCAAAGAATTTTTTGTCCATCTCCATGATTTCATTAAATAA
>JABXHZ010000229.1 GCA_013373335.1 Cyclobacteriaceae bacterium
GTCATGGTTTGAACCCCTTTTAATCGATCGTATACTTTGAAAAGGTTTTGGCCGCTAAAAAGCATTGCACGGCTAGCCATACAGATGGCTCCATGATTTCCTCCCATTACATAGGCATTGGTAAAGCGGGTACCTTCCTTTGCCAATTGGTCCAAGGTGGGCGTTTGAATATAGGTATTGCCTGCTATGCCTAGGGTTTCTGCACGTTGGTCATCTGCAAATAGGAATAATACATTTGGTTTTTGGGGTTCGGCTTTTTGGGTACAGTTCCATCCCAAAAAAAGAAAAAGAATGGGGATTAATTTCTTCATGGTTGGTATGTTTTTTCTAGATCATTCGTCTGGACTTCTTTAATTTTCTGATTTAAAAGCTGTTTCATTTCTTCCACTATAGGTTGGAAATGGTCTTCTTCGGCCAAGTTTTGATATTGCCCAGGATCCTGTAGCATATCAAATAATTCCATTCCGTCTTCCGCATTTCTCCCATATTGGATATAGGCCCAGCGTTTGGTACGGATGAGGTGGGTGGATCCTCCCTGGGTAACAGAAAAAGCGAAATCGCGAACTTCCATGGTGGGATTTTGGAGAATAGGAACCAGACTTTTTCCCTGAAGCCTTTCCGGAATTTCGAAACCAGACAGATCCAAGAGGGTGGGATATAAGTCTACCAATTCTACGAAAGAATGGCTTTTTCCTGAAGGAAAGCCAGGGGCTTTGATTATTAGAGGAACGCGAACCGACTCTTCCTTCAAAGAAACTTTCATCCAAAAGTCATGCTCACCCAAGTGGAATCCATGGTCAGAAGTGAAAACAACAAGAGTATTTTCACTCAATCCTGACTCCTCTAAAGCTTCCAGAATTTTTCCCACCTGAGCGTCCATAAACGAAACCGAAGCATAGTAGGCTGCTATAGCTTTTTGTTTATGGATGTAATTCATTTCAGCATTTCGGGTGGTTACATAATTGATTCCTTTTTTCGGAATATCATTCCAATCTCCTTCAATAACTGGTGGAGGAACTATACTTTGCCAAGGATAGGGTCTGAAATATTCCTTGGGTGCAACAAAGGGAACATGTGGTCTTACCAATCCCACAGCCAAGAAAAATGGCTTTTCTTTCGATTGATTTTGGATGAGTTCGATTGCTTTTTGGGCAGTTTTTCCATCTGATTGATTCAAATCTCCTCCTTCCGCTTGGACAATGGCCATCACATTTCCCCCTTTGCGCTCAATTTTTCCATCTGGATTATTTTGTACCAACTCTGCAAATCCCGGGGACTGCCATTCGGGTCCGGGAGAATTAAACCGCTCTGTCCAAGAATCCGGATCATCCTGACCATCACTTCCTGTTTCGATATCAATGGGTACTCCCATATGGAAGACTTTGCTTATCCGGGCAGTGTAAAAGCCCTTTTCCTTAAAAAACTGAGGCAAGGATGCACGCTTGGGACCTACATTTTCTCTACCGCTGGTATAGCCAAAGGTCTCTGTCGCCGTAGGATAATATCCGAAAAGGAAAGATGCTCTTGATGGACCGCAAACAGGATATTGAGAATATGCATTTTGGAAAAGCATTCCTTCCGAAGCCAATCGGTCAATATTTGGTGTAGAAACAAGCTTGTTTCCATAGGCTCCCAGGGCAGTTTGATTTAAATCATCTGACACAATGAGGAGGACGTTGGGCTGCCTTTCCTGTGCTATCGAAATGAAGGATACAAGGAGAAATAAGTAAAAAAGAAAGTACTTCATGGAGTTGGGCAATGGGAAGTTTAAGATAAAGGATTTTTAGATTTCCTTGATCAAAACAGACTCCAACTCAATTTTTGTTTGTATTGGTCTCATTTTTAACCCTTTATAGGAAGGGTTTAATTTTTAATTAGATTTTTTCTAAATAAAAATTGCCTTTGATTGGTTTGGGATTTAAGTTTGCGTCATTATTTAAAATCAATCCAAATAAATATAATAAATGAGATTTGTTTATAGTTTTCTGATCTGCACAATTTTGTTCTCATCGGAAGTCTTGGCGCAAAAGAATATCTTGAGAGGAAAGATTTCTGACGAAAATGGTAATCCAGTTCAAGGGGCTTCTATCCTTTTAAATGGTACAGTAAGAGGCGTCCAATCTGATTTGAAAGGGAATTATGAATTAAAGGATTTTCCAAGCGGTACCTACGAGCTCATTGTAAGCTTGGTTGGTTTTCAAAACTGGTCACAGGAGTTTTCCATAGAAGAAGGGGAAACAAAGGAGTTGGATATTTCCTTAGTTGAAGACGAATATCTTTTGTCTGAATTTAGTGTTTCTGCCAGTCGTGGGATAAGGGGACAGGACCGTCTTCCTGAAGTTTCTGATTTTAGAATCAATGCAGGGAAGAAGAATGAGGTTATCCGTATCGCTGAGATTGATGCGAATTTAGCCATGAACAATAGCCGACAGGTGTTTGGCCGAACTCCCGGAATTTCCATTTGGGAAAATGACGGTTCCGGGATTCAGTTAGGGGTAGCTTCCAGAGGCTTAAGCCCAAACCGATCTTGGGAATTCAATGTCCGAATGAATGGATACGATATTACTCCAGATCCAATGGGCTACCCAGAGGCTTATTTTACGCCACCATTGGAAGTAGTAGAGCAGATAGAAATTATCCGAGGTGCTTCCTCCTTACAGTATGGGCCACAGTTTGGTGGATTGATGAATTTTGTACTGAGAAAACCTGATAAATCCACTCGATTTACCGCAGAATCCATCAACACCGTTGGAAGCAATGGGCTTTTCAGTTCCTTTAACTACATCGGAGGAACAGAAGGCAAGTGGAATTATACAGCCTACTACCAAAAAAGAAGAGGAGATGGTTGGAGAGAGAATGGATTTTTTAATACGGATCATGCTCACTTGGAAGTCAATTATGCAGCTAGCAACAGGTTGAAGCTCGGTTATGAAATGACTTACATGACGACGGAAACCCAGCAGCCTGGTGGTTTGCCGGATTCACAGTTCGCAGAAAATTCACAGCAAAGTACCCGAAGCCGAAACTGGTTCAATACGCCTTGGTTTATTCCAGCTTTTTCAGCAGAATATTTGGTTTCTCCAAACACCAAATTGAGTTGGAAAGCCTTTGGAACCTTTGCCGAAAGAAACAGCGTCGGGTTTATGCGCCCGATCAACCAAGAGGATGATTTGGGTAATCGTCAAGTTGACAGAGACTATTACACAACTTATGGCTCAGAACTCCGGTTAAGTTCCACGTATGAGCTTTTTGGGCAGGAGCAGACCTTGATGACAGGCCTGAGGTATTTCAATGGAAATATAGATCGAAATCAGCGGGGTGTAGGTACCACAGGTTCTGATATGGATTTTTCTGTAACTGACGGAGACTTTAGCAGGAAATTGGATTATACCAATCGAAATATTGCAGCCTTTGCAGAAAATGTATTCAGATTTAATGATCAGTTTCTTCTTACGGCAGGTCTTCGTGTAGAGAATATCCGTTCAGAAAATCAGGGACAGTTTAATGTCATAAATGGAGTTCCTCAGATTCTTGAACCAATTTCCAGAAGTAGAAATTTTGTTCTTTTTGGATTGGGAGCGGAGTATCATTTGGGCAAAAGCACCGAGTTCTATGCAAACTTTTCCCAAGCCTATCGACCTGTGTTGATTTCA
>JABXHZ010000132.1 GCA_013373335.1 Cyclobacteriaceae bacterium
CTGGCTGTATGGATATCCGAATGACAGACCCCACAATACAGGATTTCAATTTGCACATCCAAAGGTCCAAGATCTCTTCGTTCTAAATCAAAAGGTCTTAGTGGAAGATCAGATTGGGTGGCGGCGTAGGCTTTTACAATGGGCATAACTCAAGATATTTATTTAATGGGATGATATGTGATTCTACAAAAAATAACTGAATTGAGCCTGATGATTTAAAAAATATCTCTCGAAAAATTGGAAGGAAACTCCAGACGAATTCAAGAATAAATTGAGGTTAAACTCTTGATTTACAAACGCAAAGCTAAAGGCATATGATAGGAAAAACCCAATTAATTCAATACCTTATTTATCCATTCAATCCCATTAGCAATGAAAAAAATAACCTTATGTGCCAAATTCCACATTCACGCTGGAAAAGAAGCTGAATTCAAAGAGATTATTCCTCAATTAATTGCCAAGGTTAAGGCAAATGAACCTGGAGCAGAAGCTTATAATTGGTACTTTAATTCAGAAGGAATCATCTGCCATGTTGTGGAAACCTACAGCGATTCAGATGCTGTAATGGCTCATATGGGAAATGTAGGAGAATTACTGGGTAAATTGATGGCTATTTCTGATTTGTCAGGAGACATTTATGGTTCTTTATCCGAAGAACTTCAAGCCGCAATGGGGACTCTTCCTGTCAATCAGTTTAATTTTTATCAAGGATTATAAATCCCAAAATTGTTTTTTGTATTTGTCCTCCTGAAAAGAGCATAGCTGTAAGGTCGTTCTTGTCCGGAAGGCATATAATAGGTATGGAGAAAAGAATCCAATAAGACAAATTCATCTCCTAATCGCTCTTGATACATTTTTTCATCATACCTAAATACGGGTAAACCAGAACATTTATCAGCGCCAGAAAGATGAAATTCAGCAAAAATCACATAGCCTCCAGGTTTTACTTTTTCCTTTAGATTTCGAAAATAGGTGGTCTGCTCACTCTCCTCCATGAAAAAATGCATCACAGCCCGGTCAAACCATAAATGCACAGATGGTATTCCATCTAATGTGTCTGAAGATAAAATATCCCCTACCCGGTAATTTATTCGCTCACCAAGTCTTGTTTTCACTTCTTGAAGGGCAACTTCCGAGATATCAAAAACCCAAAGTTCAAAAGATCTCTTATCTAATAATTGATCTGGTAACCGGCTGCTTCCTGAACCAACCAATAAAATTGAATCATTTTCATCCAATTGGCATTGGTTAATCAGGCGGAAACTTGGACTAAAATCGTCTTCGTACCAACCCAATTTTTCTTCCGGGCTTTGGATATAAGCTTGATCCCAATGCTTGGAAATAGAAAATTCTTCTGCACTAGTTTTTTCAGAAGAACAACAGGCTTTGTTTTTATCTTCCAGCTTACAAGAGGGGCCTTGGATCATTGTAATTATTTTAAAATCAAATTTTAAAAATTCACTCCTGAATTTCAGTAAATTATATCACAAAAGGAATGGTGCTATGAATTGAATAAAGGGAAGAGTACAATCCGAAAGCATAAATCATTTTCTCACGAATCAATTGAATAAATACTATGACCATTCCGAACTTCATCACTCATTTTTGGTACAAAATTCCTCAAAAAGTCTTCCTTACTCTCATTTTTATTGGGTGTATTACAGCAAGCCTACACGCTCAGGAAACCAAGAGCATTCAAAATCCCTATCTAAAAACTACTTTACATGGAGGGCTAGGTTTTGCAGTGCTTTATGGTTCGGCTACAATCAATTTGGAAAGGATGGTAACCCAATCCCTTGACAAAAAAATCACAGCAACATTTGCAAAAGTTGGCTATGGGACTTACGGTTCTTTGGGGGATTCTGGACAATATCTATTTATCCAATATGGTTTTTTAACAGGTAAAAAAGCTGGTCATTTTGAAATGAGTGCTGGTCCTAACTTCGTTGTCAATGGAGATATGAAATTGCCTGTAGCAGCAAGCATTGGCTATAGGCACCAAAGGCCAGGGAAAAGCTTCCTATATCGAGCCGGAATAGCTTTACCAGAATCAATTTATTTTGGAATGGGGTTATCATTTTGATCCACATTCTCCCATTAGAAGTCATTCTTTTTTAACTCAAAACCAGACTTTTTATTCTCAATTATTGAAAGAAATCTTATGCTTTTTATGATATAAATTTTTCATTCCTTACTTAACTTACATACGGAAATTAATACGTAACTTTCTTTTAGTCAGATATTCAAAAATCCATCTGGCCAATTATTTCGTTCTCGGTTTTTTTGAATTTAAAATGGAAAGAAAGCTCAAATATCTCGCTATTTGTTTGTTCCTGGTTCTTTCGATTTATCCCATGGAATCTACATCCCAGCAAACTCATATCGAGTTGGGTTTTCGAAGTCAAAAATCCTTCGGCCTTTACTTTGAGAATGGAATTGTCACGCAATTCTCCTTTGAAAAATTTGCACCTCAAAGGTTTTACTTGGGTGCTGGATATATCACAAGCAGAATAGGATCCGCCCTTGGCACCAACGCTATTAAACAGGATAATTTCTAAATTTGGCTTTCATATTACCTAATGAAGGGGAAAAAGTTTAGACCATTTATTAGCGTAGGAAGTGGCTACTTTAGTGCGGATTATGAATCGGATGTTTTTAGGCAATTGGATCACCAATCAGCCTTACTTTCTACTAATGCGGGCTTGGAGTGGGCATCCCCTTTCCAATTGAAAATTAACCTCGCTTTAGGATATAATTTTATTTCAGGAAATGGTGAAACGGGGCCAGGAACCCTATATCCAACTTTCGCTCAGCTAAATCTTTTCTACCCATTGAAATGAAACCCTACGCCTTTCCCGCCCTAAAATCGCCCCTATTGGTATCTTTTTTAAAGTTTCCATTGTGGTTGATTTTCCTAGTTATTTTCAGTTTGGGGTCTTGTGGAGATCCATCCAATATTGGAGATGATCTCTTAGACGGGAAGTTGATTATTGATCCTTCTATAATGACACCGGAGAATTATTTGATATCTGTCAGCAATCCAAACCCCAGTCCAAAAGAAGCTTCAAGACCTGTATTTATTCTTTGCCATGGCTATAGTGCTACCACATTTGAATGGTCTGAATTTGTCGAATGGTCTGGGGAAACCGATTCCTACTATACTTCAAGGGTACTTCTAGGGGGTCATGGGAAATCCTATGAAGATTTTAAATCTTCCTCTTGGGAAGAATGGCAGCAATCTATATTTGATGAATATGAAGCACTTTTGGATGCTGGATATACCAATATTCATTTAGTGGGTTCATCTGCTAGTGCTGCTCTAATCTTGGAAGCTGTTTCTTCAGGTTACTTTAACGGAAAAACACCTCCTAAAAACATCATTTTTATTGATCCTATCATTCTTCCATCTGACAAATTACTTCCGCTCATTGGTGTTGTGGGGCCTTTGATTGGCTATATGGAAGTGGATAATACCGAAATAGAAAAATCTTATTGGTTTACTTACAGGCCACAAGAAACACTTCAGGAACTTCAAAACCTACTCAAAAAGGTTCGACTTAAACTTCAAAAAGGTATTTCCCTTCCACCTGAGACAAATTTGACTGTCTTTAAATCTATTCAAGATCCCACGGCAGATCCGGCAAGTGCCCTACTTATCTACAAAGGATTAAGCCCTTCCCAGCAAGTGAATATCCAAATGATCAACTCTTCATTACATGTATTTACTCGCCTACAAGGAAGGGTAGATACAATCAGCTCCTTGGACAGATTAAATCAAGAAGAAACTTTTCAGAAAATGGTGGAATTAGCATTGGCTAAATGAAATATTTCAAATTCCAGGTCGTAGTAAAGCGATTAAATTATGCCACTCGTTTTCTTCCCACTTCTCCTGCAATAAAATCCTTTGCCAACTCCTCGGGTGATTTAATGGAAACCTTCGATTGGTACTCTTTAAAGATGAGTAAACCAAGGGAAATCAAGGCAAAGTTTTTAATGATATACTGCCCGACTAAGGTAGGGGTAAACCAGGTTTGCCAGGTGTCATTGGGTAAGAAAAAGACAGGAAGAAAAGTCATTGCCATATGAGCTAAAAGCATATAAAGTGCCCATTTGGTAAACCGGGGAACTAGCCAAATAACTCCAATCAGGCATTCGAAGACTCCAAATGGTGGGTTAAACCACTC
>JABXHZ010000295.1 GCA_013373335.1 Cyclobacteriaceae bacterium
GTAAAAATTAGGGGTTGTACACTTGAAGGGCTAGAGGGGCACCGGTTGGGTCAAGGATAATGGCTACGGAACCGTTTCGAATTGTTGCATTTGGTTCTAATAAAACGGTAGCTCCATTTTCCTTTGCCTTGGCTAGACTTTGTTGTACATCGGCCACTCGTATATAAGGCAACCAATGCGATCGAACATTTTCAGCAGGATTAGCCAGCATACCGGCGCAGTTGAGGTCACCTTTTTTGAAAACCGTATAATCGATAGCTCCCTCTTTCCTCATCTCAGTTTCATAGCCAGCTACCTGTGTATAAAATTGATGGGAGGCTTGGGTATCATTAGACCATAGCTCCATTCCTAGAAAGGAATTAGGATTCGCTAGTTTTGGTTCGGGGTCTCCACCTGCCAATTTTATCAGTGAAAAATTTGCGCCTTGAGGATCCTTTATAAAGGAAACCGTTCCTTGATTTTCGATAGCAACCGGCTTACTCAGGATTTTTGCCCCCAAAGATTTTGCTTCTGAAGAAGCAGCATCTACATCTTCAGCAGAAATAGAACCAATCCACTCCCCTGAATTATTGTCACTATTGTAGCGTGCCATCAATCCAACTAGGGAATCTCCATTTTTGAAAACCCAAAGTTCCCGGTTTTTATCCCCATAGGGGACTGTGGTCCAGCCGAAAACTGATTCATAGAAGTTTTTGGCAACCTCAGGATTCGGAGAGGCGAGCGTGTACCATACTACGCGGCCATGATGATATCCAGGAGTGGAAATTTCTGTAAGAATAGGGGGGGCTGCACTGGGACTGCAAGCAAAAAGAATGAAGCCAGTGCAGAGAAGTGTTAAAAATTTTTTCATGGTCAAACAATTATTTTTTAAAATTTATGAAAACTAAGTTGAAAATTCAATGAGCCTAAGTAATTCTACAATATTTTGACTGGTGGTTTAATTAAAAAGCCCATATTTTCTATTTTTCCACAATGAGCTTTCAGCAGGATCCCGTTTTTATTGCAGCAGTACTTTGTCTATCGGTGTTTTTTGCCATTTGGCTGACCCGGTTTTCTTGGGGTAGGACGGTGGGAACGCCTATTTTGGTCATATTGATTTGTGCTTTTTTTGCAAATGTGGGTTTAATTCCTTCAGCTATGGAAGGGAGTCCGATTTACGATGGGGTATTTCAATATATTGCCCCTTTAGGGATATTTATTGCCTTGTTGGAAGTGGATTTGAAGAGTTTGAAAAATGCAGGAATTCCACTCTTACTGATGTTCGCAATTGGCACCATAGGAACTGTAGTTGGGGTTATGGTCTCCTGGTTTTTGGTACAACCTGAAGCAGCAATCGGGGAATTGGCTGGAGCAGTGGCAGGGATGTATACAGGAACCTACATAGGAGGTAGTATCAATTTCAATGCAGTGGCACTCAGCTACGGAGTCAATGAACAAGGACCTCTTTTTGCCGCGACTACCGTGGTAGATAATTTGATAGGGACTCCTTGGATTATTGCCACTTTAATATTGCCTAAATACTTACAAAAGCTTTTTCCCCGGAAAAAATTAAAGTCTGCCAAGGCTGGTGAAAAATTACCTCAAATTGAAAGTATTTCCATGTCTTCTTTGGCTTCGATATTAGCCTTGGGTTTTATGGCTATGCTCATCAGTAAGGCTGTTCAGTCTTATTTTCCAGCTATTCCTGAAATCATTACATTGACGACATTGGCTTTGATTTTGGCTCAATTCCCATCCGTACAGCAGTTGCAAGGCAAGCATACGCTTGGGTTTTTTATGATCATTCTTTTCCTCGCAGTAATAGGGACGCTTTGTGATATTGGTGCACTATCTGGAGTGGGGGAATTAGCGGGGACGCTCGTTCTTTTTGTTGGATTATTGGTTTTAATTCACGGGTTGTTTGTTTTTGGTATCGGTTCCTTACTGAAGATGGATTGGGATGTTATTGCTGTAGCTTCCCAAGCCAATGTAGGAGGAAATACAACTGCCATTGCAGCTGCTGAAAGCTTAAATCGGCCTGATTTATTGATTCCGGGGGTGCTGGTAGGAAGTTTGGGAAATGCCTTGGGGACCTATGTTGGATTTTTGGTGGCAGGAGGATTGAGTTAAAAAAGGTGTTAAATGGATAGGTTGAAAAGTGACAAGATTTTCCATATTACTACACATCCATAATTCATTATTCCATTTTCCTTGTAAATCGTAAATCAAAAAATCCCCTTGTGAACTGATCTTTGTCAGGTATTTTTAAGGATAGCCTATTCAACTTTGCTCTCGGTTTTTATCGAGTTTTTACTTCCGTACTATGACTAATGCAATTTATTTAACCACCACCGAACCTTTTTCTGGAAAATCCATTTTTGCCTTGGGTCTGATGAATATGCTGGCCAGTAAAGCAGAAAAATTGGCTTATTTCAAGCCCATCATTTCTGGAGGCAAAAAGTCTAGGGATCGTCGGTTGGAGTTGATTTCCAAGCAATTCAACCTGACTCAAAGTTATGAGGAAATGTATTCCTTTACCCGAAAAAATGCTATCAAGGAAATCAACATGCGGAATGAGGCCTTCCTGATTGATACCATCATTGAGAAATTTAATGCTTTGAAAGAGGCTGCTGATTTTGTGGTAGTGGAGGGTACGGACTTTACGGATGTCAATACCAATGTGGAGTTTGATGGAAATATCACCGTTGCAAAAAATCTGGGAATTCCAGCAGCTATCATTCTAAATGGTGCAGACCGGACTACTTCGGAAATTGTGGACTTAGCAATGGCTAGTGCCAATAGCTATTTAAGCAGAGGTGTGCAAATCCTTACCTTAATCGCCAATAAAGTTCAACCAAGTAAATTGGATGAGGTGAAAAAGAGACTTCGCTATGTGCTTCCGGAAAGCATTTTGGTAAATGTCATCCCATCCCATCAACAACTGAGCAATCCGACCATGGGAGAAATTATGGAATCCTTGGGAGCAAAATTGCTTTTTGGCAAAGATTTTTTAACCAATCGAATAGACCATTCTATCGTTGGTGCCATGCAATTGCACAACTTCTTGGATCGATTGGCTCAAAACACCTTGGTAGTGACCCCCGGTGACCGGGGAGATATTTTGGTAGGTTCCCTACAGGCGAATATTTCCCGGAATTTTGGAAAAGTTGCCGGTGTCATCGTTTCCGGAGGAATGTTCCCAGAGTCTACCATCGTCAAACTTATCGAAGGTCTTGAAACGGTGGTGCCTGTGTTACAAGTTGAGGATGGTACGTTTATGGTCGTGACCAAAGTCAATCAAATCAGGGCTCGAATTGCTCCTAATGATAAAGAAAAAATAGCCTTGGCTATTCGTTTATTCGACACACATGTGGACGAAAAAGCCCTTTCAGACCGAATTATTTCCTTTAGTTCGAATATTCTAACTCCTAGGATGTTCCAATATCAGATTGTAAAGAGAGCTAAAAGTCATAAAAAGCATATCGTACTTCCGGAAGGTAATGACGAACGAATTTTGAAAGCAGCTGATATGCTGCTTCGCCAGGAAATTGTGGAATTGACCATTTTGGGCAACCGTGATGAAATTAGAAGTGATATTTCCAAACTGAACTTATCCATGGATTTGGATAAAGTGAATATCGAAGACCCAGCAACTTCTCCGAAGTTTGAAGAATATGCGATGACACTTTATGAACTCCGGAAAAATAAGGGACTTTCCCTGGCCACAGCACGTGACCTTATGCATGATGTATCCTATTTTGGAACCATGATGGTTTTCAAAGGAGATGCGGATGGAATGGTATCCGGGGCAATTCATACAACCCAACACACGATTCGGCCTGCTTTGCAGTTTGTAAAGACTAAGCCTGGAGTAAATACTGTTTCTTCAGTCTTTTTCATGTGCCTGCCTAATCGGGTTTCTGTTTTTGGAGATTGCGCCGTTGTACCGAATCCAACTTCTGAACAGTTGGCTGATATCGCCATTTCTTCCGCCGAATCGGCTCAGATGTTTGGAATAGTGCCAAAAATAGCCATGCTGTCTTACTCTTCAGGTTCCTCAGGATCCGGAGAAGAAGTGGAGAAAGTTCGGGCTGCTACAGAGCTCGTAAAATCCAGACGTCCTGATTTAAAAATTGAAGGGCCAATCCAATATGACGCGGCTGTCGATCCTATTGTTGGGAAGCAAAAACTTCCTAAATCAGAGGTAGCCGGTCAAGCGAGCGTCTTGATATTTCCAGATTTAAATACAGGCAATAATACCTATAAAGCAGTGCAGCGCGAAACGGGCGCCATCGCCATTGGACCAATGCTCCAGGGACTTAATAAACCTGTTAATGATCTGAGTCGCGGTTGTACAGTGATTGATATTTTCAATACGGTAGTCATTACAGCCATCCAGGCTCAAGAATCCTAAGATTATGAATGTTTTTGTGATTAATTCAGGCAGTAGCTCTATCAAGTACCAATTGATAAGCATGCCGGAAGAAAAAGTAATTTGTTCTGGGATGGTTGACCGGATTGGTCAGGATGGATCCCGAGTGGATTATCGTGCTTTTTTGAAAGAACAGCCAGTTGAACTATCCAAGAATATGCCCATTTCGGACCATTCAGCTGGGCTGAGAGAGGTTGCCAAATTACTGGTGGATAAGGAAATCGGTGTAATCACAAATCCCGATGAAGTGGAGGCAGTTGGTCATCGGGTAGTTCATGGAGGCGAAAAATTTGCCAGTACTCAACTCATCACTGAAGAAGTTAAAGCCAAAATCAAAGAACTCTTTCCTTTGGCTCCCTTACATAACCCGGCCAATTATTTGGGAATAGAAGTGGCCGAACAGATTTTTTCCAATGCCAAGCAAGTGGCTGTTTTTGATACTGCTTTCCATCAAACCCAGCCTCCGGTAGCTTTTCGAATGGCCATTCCTAATGAATTTTATGAAAAGAACGGAATCCGCGCCTATGGCTTTCATGGAACTAGTCATAAATATGTTTCAGAAAGAGCCCGAGATTATTTGGGTAGTGAGGGAAAAAGAATAGTCAGTATTCACTTGGGAAATGGTTGTAGTATGGCTGCTATTCAAGACGGAAAGTCCATCGATACCAGCATGGGTTTTGGTCCAATGAATGGACTGGTAATGGGGACTCGAGTAGGAGACATTGATCAGTCAGTGATCTTTCATTTAGTTCAGGAGTTGGGCTATTCTTTGGAGGAAGTTTTCCAGATTTTGAATAAAAAAAGTGGAATGTTGGGTTTGACAGGCTTTAGCGATATGCGGGATATTCAGAAAAAATATATCGCTGGGGATGGGGAAGCGAAACTTGCATACCATCTATACGCATACCGGATCAAAAAATACATTGGTTCTTTTGCAGCAATTTTGAATGGACTAGATGCCATTATTTTTACAGGGGGAGTTGGGGAAAATGATCGATTAACTCGACAATTGGTTTGTTCCGAAATGGACTTTCTGGGAATTGAGTTAGATGCTGAAAAGAATGCTGCTCCCAAAAAGGCAGTTCAGGAAATTCAGTCGCAAAATTCAAAGGTGAAATTGCTGGTTATCCCTACAAATGAGGAATTGGAAATAGCCAAACAAAGTTTTCACTTGTTGAATTGAAAAGGCTTTAAAAAAAATTCAATTGGGCTTTATCTGTCTGGATTTCTGCATTTTCCAGCTTCAGAAGCTTCTTTTTAGCTTCTATGCCTCCTGCATATCCTACCAAGGAACCATCTGATCCAATAATTCGATGGCAGGGGATAAGGATGGAAATGGCATTGGCTCCATTGGCAGAAGCCACTGCCCGGATAGCATCTGGATTTCCCAAATCCTTTGAAAGTTGTAAATAGGAACGGGTTTCTCCAAAAGGGATCTCGGTCAGTTTTTTCCATACCTCTTTCTGGAAATCTGTTCCAACTGGCATAAGTGGGATATCAAACGTGGAGAGCTCCCCTGCAAAATAAGCTTCCAATTGACGAATGGTTTCTTTAGCCAGTTCACTTTCACCATTTTCAAAGTTGGCCTGCAATCCTTTTTTAATTCGTTCATCGATGGAAGAGCGCATTTTTCGGTATTTCCAGTCACAGAGGCAAAGCTGTTCTTCGAAGGTTCCGAGAAGTAATTCTCCCACAGGACTTTTGTAAGAAGTGGTAAAAATAGCTTTCATAGCTGGAAATTACAGGAATTGATTGATGCTTCGTTTTTTCCGTCACTCAATGTCACGAATACTCTAAAATGGTTCGATATGAATCAGAATATGTCCCAATTCAGGTAGTTTAATTTTTAGTGTGTCTTTTAGGTCGTGGGCGATGTCATGTCCTTCCCGGACACTTAGATCTCCATCCACATTAGCATGAAGGTCCACATGGTATTTCATTCCCGCTTTTCGGATATAGCACTTTTCAGTACCCTTGATTCCGGGAACTTTGGCGGCAATATTTCGGATTTCTTCGGTGAGCTCCTCGTAGTTGTTTTCATCCATCACTTCACCCAAGGCCGGTCTGAAAATCAGATAGCAGTTGTAGAGGATAAATCCACTGGCAAAGAGCGCAGCATAATCATCTGCAACTTCAAATCCTTCTCCACCAATCACAGCAATAAGAATTCCGATAAAAGCAGCTATTGAGGTAATTGCGTCACTGCGATGATGCCAGGCTTCGGCACGCAAGGATGAGGAATGCAGTTTTTTGCTTCTGGAAAGCACCACTCGATAAGAGATTTCTTTCCAAAGAATGATGGCTCCCAATATCCACAAGGTCCAATTCTCAGGGCCTAAATGAGGATTTCGAATGTTTTGGATGGCTTGAAAGGCGATGGTTGCAGCAGAAATTATTAAAAAACCAACAACCATGAAAGTGATCAATGCCTCTGCTTTTCCATGTCCATAAGGATGGTTGTCATCGGCTGGCCTTGTGGCATACTTTAATCCAAAAAGGACTAAAATACTGGAGAAAAAATCGACCAATGATTCTATTCCATCTGCAATTAGGGCAAAGGAGTTCCCAAAAAAGCCAGCCAAGAATTTGACGATGGCTAAGAGAATATTCCCTAGCATGCTGAAATAAACGGTTCGGATGGCCAGCTTACCTGTTGACATCAGGTTTTCATTTTAATAAGAAAGCCAAAGGGGCTTCCTTTAGTTTTGATTTTGTCTTTTCCCTATCCAATATAGGCCTGTTCCTATTCCCACAAAAATGGCCGTCATCCATACGGAATTCCAGCTAACCTGAAACATAAGCCACATACATGCGAGAATACCTAATATTGGTATGATATAACCTCCTTTTAAGATAAAGCGATTGGGGGCTTTGAATTTAGGGCGAAGTACTGGTACTGCTGCACATGTCATGATAAAAAGAAAAAGCCTTGATAATACTGTCATGGCTGCCAATGCCCGGAAAGAACCCATCGCAGCTAGGATAAAGGCAGCGATTCCAAAGAAAAATACTGAATTGGCTGGTGTGAGAAATTTATTATGAACTTGACCAAACCAGGA
>JABXHZ010000069.1 GCA_013373335.1 Cyclobacteriaceae bacterium
TCCATCTTGATTGAAATCATAAACTTCGCTTGCAAAAACCCAGGATTTCTGAGCCTCTATCGGGAAAGATTTCCATTCAAAATTTCCCTGGCCTAAGTTTATCAAAACGCCAGATTCCAGATGATTTGCTTCCAAAACGATAGACTTCGAAAGCACATCGGAATTGAAAATTTGATCAAGGGTTTGGTTGTTGTAGTTGGCGTACTTGATATATTTCTTTTTGATGCTTGGAATTTGCATTTCCAGCTCGTGTTTGAGCGTGTAAGGAACGGTCACCCCATCTTTTAAAATGGTAAATACCTGTTCAATGGATCCATTTTGATCAAAATCATTGAGGTACATTTGGATGCCTTGCTCAGGATTGGCTTTGAATCGTGTATTCAATCCTTGATTTCCAAGAATCAAGTCTGGTAAATTATCCTGATTTAAATCTGCTACCTCCAAGCTTCTATACCAGCCTTTAAGGTTTTCCATTTCAGGCATTTCTATTTTTTCAAGTTTTCCTCCTGTATTCCGGAAAAAGGTAGGTGCCATCCAGTCACCCACCAGAACAAGATCTGATTTACCATCTGCATCCCAGTCAACTCTTTTGGCATCGGTGACCATTCCCAATTCTTGAAGTTGAGGAGCGAGTTGAGCAGTTTGCTCATTGAATTTGCCGGAACCATCATTGACCCAAATATGACTGCTCGCCGGAGCTCCATAGACAAAAGGAACTAATCGTTCGCCTACAAAAAGATCAGCATTTCCATCCTCGTTAATATCAATTTCTTGGACTACCGAACTACTTCCTTTTATGGCTTGGAACCCACTTTCAGTTTCTTTTTTGAAGTTCCCTTTCCCATCATTTAGATATAGCCGATCTGCTAAATCCGGGGAATAAAGTGGAAATTCATTGCCTCCGGATGTTACAAAGAGATCTAATGCCCCATCTCCATTGGCATCAAAAAACAGGGCATCAGTATCTTCTGACAATGCATCCTGTTCAAAGGCTTTTTGTGGTGAAGGGATGAATTCTCCGTTCTTTTTTCCCAAGAAAAGCTGGCCTGCAAATCCCTTTGCTCCTCCAAAAAACAAATCATCCCATCCATCCCCATTAACATCTCCTTTTGCGAAAGCTGGACCTTCGGTGGAAAACATGTGGTAGGTCAGCCTGTCCCTATCAAAATCCACAAAAGGATTTTCCTGATGGGTGAAGTTTAGTTTTCCGGTATTTTCAAGCTTGAAAATAGGTGTGTTCGACTTTTCTGCCAAAGCATCTGAACTGACTGCGTCTTCCCAGCGAAGTTCCAGCAATTGATCAGCGGGCACATTTTGTAGGACTGTTTGGGAATTATCTGGCCAGGTTACGGTGAGTTCGTCTAGTTGCGTGATCTCGCCTAAGCCGATGGTTATTTTGGGATCGACGGATGACTGAAAACCCCGATTTGGCATTTGCTCCAGATAAAAGACCTGATCATTTGATTTTGCCAAAATTTGAGTTCCTATCGCTTCTGTATTCATCCCCTTTCCAATCAAATTCAATTGAATGAAGTGATTTTCAGGAAGTAGGGAATGGGCTTGATTAATGAAAATCTGTGCCGACCGATTCACATTATTGACTATCAAATCCGGATATCCATCATTGTTCAAATCTCCATAAGCTGCACCATTGGAGTGAATAGGCTCTCCCAATCCCCATTCTTTTGCTTTGTTTACAAACCGTAAATCCCCCTCGTTGTGAAAGGCGTAATTTGGTACCGGATTTACTGGGATTGGATCAATCAAAGCATGGTAATCCACCCCTTCTCCAGTGATTATTTTGACTTTTGTTTCTTCATCATCGATGAAGTTGAGATAATCCAAGTCGGTGATATCTTGGTAGATTCCATTTGCAACAAATAAATCCCGGAGCCCATCACTATCCATATCGAAAATCAAAGCTCCCCAACTCCAATCGGTAGCCTCAACATTAGCCAGACGCCCCATTTCGCTGAAGGTTCCGTCTCCGTTATTGATATGGAGCATGTTGCGGGAATATTGATAGTGATAACCGTGATTTTTATTGAATTGGAATTTGTCCCAATTTTCAAAAGTGGTTACTTGCTTGAGGCGTTCCAGGGGTTCAGGCAACATATCTGTTACGAAAATATCCAGGAGCCCATCGCCATTGATGTCGGCTATATCTGCCCCCATGGAAGCTGCAGAAATGGACCGCATTGCTGATTCTAAGGATTCGGTGAATGTACCGTCCTGGTTATTGATGTAGAGGTAATCCCGTTCAAAAAAATCATTGGATATGAAAATATCTGGCCAGGTATCCTGATTGACATCTCCGATGGTAATTCCCAATCCGAATCCAATTACGGACCCATAAATGCCAGCTTCCTCACTCACATCAGTAAATTTTTCACCATCATTTCGGAAAAGTTTATCTCCACCGACTGGGTCTCTATTGGGACGTTCATTTTGCATTTTGTTGAAGCTTCCGATGGCTTGGTAGCTATTATTCAACAGGTATACATCCAGATCGCCATCTTTATCATAATCAAAAAA
>JABXHZ010000053.1 GCA_013373335.1 Cyclobacteriaceae bacterium
AAAATATCATCACCTCGAAACTCCATCTGAATCCCCATCCGTCGAAAGGTATCAGGAATGATCCCCAATTTCGGAATTTGGCAGTTTTTGATCGTGATTTCGGATTGAGTCATGGCTGCCATCCCAATGAATGAACCGATCTCAATCATGTCCGGCAACATAGTATGGGTTGTACCACCCAATTTTTCCACGCCTTCGATATGCAACAAATTGGAACCTACTCCGGTGATCTTCGCTCCCATCCGATTGAGCATATCGCAGAGCTGCTGCAAGTAGGGCTCGCAGGCAGCATTGTAAATCGTGGTTTTTCCTTCAGCCATTACTGCTGCCATCACAATATTGGCAGTCCCTGTCACGGATGCTTCATCCAAAAGCATATAAGTTCCTTTCAGATGCTTTCCATCAATATGAAAGATCTCGCGCTCAGCTTCGTAATGAAATGTGGCACCGAGTTTTTGGAAACCAGTAAAGTGGGTATCCATCCGGCGACGTCCGATTTTATCTCCTCCGGGCTTGGAAAGTTTCCCCGTTCCAAAACGAGTCAATAGAGGTCCCAAAATCATTACAGACCCTCGTAGTGCAGAAGCCTTTTTCAAAAAGTCTTCTGTTTCCAAATAATCTAAATTGATTTCGTCAGATTGAAAGGAATAGGATTCGGGACCTAATTTGGTCACTTTCACTCCCATATCGCTAAGAAGCTCAATGAGTTTGTTGACGTCCCGGATATTTGGGATTTTATGAATGGTGACTTTTTCGTCGGTTAAAAGTACTGCGCAAAGAATTTGAAGCGCTTCATTTTTTGCTCCTTGAGGGATAATTTCTCCTTTGAGCTGATTGCCACCACGGACCCGAAAAGATGCCATTTAGTTTCGCCGTTTTTTATTATGACCGTTTCTGCGACGGCCTCCGCCTCGCTTGTTTTTACCACTGTGCTCTTCATGGGAAGGAACTTTGAAATCCCTTCTAGTATTCGATTCGAAAAGGGCGTTTTCTTTAACTTTTTCCAAATCGATATGAAGCTTCCCTTTGGAGAGCGTTTTGATATCGTCAATGATAATGCCATCATCGAAATTGTCTCGATTCCAAGTGGAATGGAAGCTTCGCATCAGCTGACCGATGTAGATAATTGCGGTCTCCTGCTCTTCATCATCTTCGATTTCGATAGCCTTCTCGATCAATTTCTCAATGTTACGGCCATAATGCTTAAACCGAACTTCCCCTCTTGGGTAACCGATTGGCAAAGGCTTTTTCCCAAGTAATTCCTTTTCAGGCATAGGAAATGGACTATCCACATCCAATTTGAAGTCTGACATGATGTAAAGATCATCCCAAAGCTTTTGGTCATTTTCCTGCTTCATAGCAGGATTTAACTGCTTGATGATGTCAATAATGGTGTAGGCGCTAGCAGTGCGTTTTTCCCGGTCTTCAATGCTGCAGACATAGTCCACCAAGCCTTGAATGTTTTTTCCGTATTCTTTCAAAATAAGTCTTGTTTTCTGATTTTATCTGCTCCAGTTCCCTCTTGGGCTGCCAGTCAAAAGGTAACAAAAAATCACCAAAAGGCAGGAGGGTATTTCCATTAGTCTATGATCCTGAGCTTCGCAAAGCTAAGTAATAAAGTTTTCTCCCCAAAATGCTCAAATTGAATGGTCGCCTTACGGTTAAGACCATCCACTTCAATCTTCAAAACCTTCCCAAACCCGAATTTTGGGTGCTCTACCAATTGCCCTTCCTGTAAGTTGTTTGTATTGCTGGGTTTGAAGTCCGGACTAGGCGTATGCACTTTCATTTGGCTAGGCATCCGAGTTTCCGGTTTTTTCTTAATTCCAATGAAACCAGTGCTTCCCGGCAGTCCTTCTCTTCGGAACGCACCAGGCATTTCCCGACTGGTCAATTTTTTATTCACCTTGATGCAGGCAGGATCAATTTCTTCCAAAAATCGACTTGGCTCACAATTCAATAACCGGCCAAATCGATAGCGGCTGAGCGCATAGGTTAAATAAAGCTTTTCCATGGCCCGAGTCGTAGCCACATAGAAAAGCCTTCGTTCTTCTTCCAAGTCCTCCCGACTTTGCATCATCATTTGGGAAGGGAATAAATCCTCTTCCATACCCACAACAAATACCTGTTTGAACTCCAAGCCCTTTGCTGAGTGAATAGTCATCAAGGTAATCGCATCGGTAGTATCCTTGTCCCGATCATTATCTGTCAGAAGAGCGATTTCCTGCAAGAAGGCCCCAAGGCTCTTATCCTCATTTTCTTCATTATCCACGTACTCCTTGATGGCATTGAGCAATTCTTGGACGTTTTCATAGCGATTGAGCCCCTCGATGGTTTTATCCTCATACAATTCCCGCAACAAACCACTTTGTTTGGCAATGGTGCTTGCTGCCTCATATGCATCTTTTCGCTGTACTTCAATCTGGAAAGCCTTGATCATGGTTGCAAAATCATCCACAGACGAACCTGCTCTACCTCCTAAAAACGGAAAGGCATTCTGCACCACTTCCCAAAGGGGCATATCATGATCATAAGCGGCTACCAGGATTTTTTCAACAGAGGTGTTACCAATTCCTCGCTTAGGGTAATTGATAATTCGCTTGAAAGCCTCCTCATCCATCGGGTTGATGGTGAATCGTAAATAAGCCATCAAATCCTTAATTTCCTTTCGCTGATAAAAGGAAAGTCCCCCGACAATTTTATAAGTGAGGTTCATTTTCCGAAGGGCTTCTTCTATGGACCGGGACTGGGAGTTGGTTCGGTAAAGAACTGCAAAATCACTGTTTTGGAGCTTCTTGTTATTCTTCTCCTCAAAAATGGTGGTTGCTACGATCCTTCCTTCCTCATTATCGGAAGCGGCTTTAATCAATTCAATCAAATCTCCATTTGGATTCGAGGTCCAAACGGTCTTTTTGAGCTGGGCTTTGTTTTTATCAATGATGGAATTGGCTGCCTCCACGATGGTCTTGGTAGATCGGTAGTTTTGCTCCAATTTGACCACAAAAAGGTCTGGATAGTCTTTTTCGAAATTGAGGATGTTCTGGATATCCGCTCCGCGGAAAGCATAAATACTCTGAGCATCATCCCCAACCACACAGATATTTTGATGCACAGCTGCCAGCTTTTTGGTAATGAGGTATTGAGAAAGGTTGGTATCCTGAAACTCATCTACCATCACGTATTTAAATCGCTGTTGATACTTATTCAGCACATCGATATGATCTCTGAAAAGCACATTCGTATTGAAAAGCAAATCATCAAAATCCATCGCTCCCGCTTTGAAAAGTCGCTCTTGGTATCGCTGATAGATTTCTCCCATTTTGGGCTTCATCGCGGCTTCATCATCTGCCTTTACGAAAGGGTCCGCCTGATACGCCTGCCAGGAAATCAACCGGTTTTTGGCACCGGAAATTCGAGAGAGAACTACACCGGGCTTATACACCTTGTCATCGAGACGCATTTCCTTGACAATGGTGCGAATTAGGGATTTGGAATCATCGGAGTCATAAATCGTGAAATTGGAGGGATAGCCGATTTTTTCGGACTCCACCCGAAGGATTTTGGCAAAAACAGAGTGAAAGGTCCCCATCCAGGTATTACGTGCTTCCAAACCTACCAATCGTTCAATCCGCTGCTTCATCTCATTCGCAGCCTTATTGGTAAAGGTCAGGGAAAGAATCTGAAAAGGATCCACCCCTCGAGCATAGATGAGATGGGCAATCCGGTAAGTCAATACCCGAGTCTTACCCGAACCAGCACCGGCGATAATCATCACTGGCCCTTCGGTATGTTCGACCGCTTCTCGCTGAGGTGGGTTGAGTTCTTCTAGGTAATCCATTATTTTGAGTAGCTAGTAGCTAAATTATTGCAGCAAGTGGTAAATAAGTATCAAGTACAAAGTACCAAGTAGCCAGGAACAAGAAATCCGAGACAAGAAGCTAAATTCTGATTTTTTATTTAAAACTGAATTTTGGCCTATTTTTCAATTTTGCAATCTTTCAATTTTTCAATCCATCCTGCATCAAATCTTCCACCGCTTATGGCTCCATAGGTACATATCCGGTTGTTCACGGATATTGTCTTCCAGCATTTCACAAAAACGATCCGTGATGGAATGGAGTTCCTCCCCGTCATAGGGCGGACTGGCCAAGGGCACATACTCATAGCGATAATGACCCCGCTTGATTTTGGTCATCTTCCCATAATGAACATAGAGGTTCATTTTTTTGGAAAGAAATTCTGCTCCTTCGAAAAACACGGCCGGACGATTTAGAAATTCCCGCTGGTAGCGTTTTTCAGAGGAGGGCGGCCGCTGATCTGAACCCAGCAATACGATGCGTGGATCTCGCCCCAAGGTAAGCATGCCACGACGAAACTCCTTTTTCTCAGTTACAAATCCGCCAAATCGTGTCCGAATTTTTTTCATCAACTCATTGAAAAAGGGATTATTGACCTTCAAATAGACAGTCTCAAC
>JABXHZ010000004.1 GCA_013373335.1 Cyclobacteriaceae bacterium
ACCAAACTGAATATTATCATCTCCGTCTCGAGTATCCCCTCCACGCACGGAGGTATGCAAGACAGACAATTCACCGATTAGCTCTCCGATCACATCCGAAAGCTCAGTTCGTGTAGTGACGCGATCCACCAGCGGTAAGTATTTCTCATGCATTTTGTCCCAGTCTACCCCATGCATGCCGGCGTCGTAAAAGTAATCCCGCTCCATGCGCCATGCATCCGTGTAGATCTGCTTCCAGTCTTCCCGGGGATCAATGCTAAATTTCCAGCCACTCAAATCCAATCTATTTTTGGATAAATCAGAAACAGGTGAAGTTCCCAATTCTACCAAGAAATGGTTGGAGCCTTGTCGGAGCAAGGCGTATTTATTGTTGGCAGAAACCGCATAGCTATTGATCTTGTCTGCGAAAACTTTCTGCTCTGCCTTGTCCGAAATCGGAGTCATCATCAGTGCAGGATCATCGGCATTGGAAGCCCCCCCTCCGTAGTAAACTCCCGGACCCGGGCCTACCCGATGATAGTACAAAGCCTTATCAGTCAAAATCAGATTTTTGTAATTGCCAGCCGGAACAGGAACTTCCTGTACCCTCTCCATCAATCCATCTTCATCAATCATCACCGTCACCGGACCTTCTGATTTCTTTACTTCTGCCTTCAGTTCATTTTTGGGAGTGAAAGGAGAAATCAAGCCTTTTTGCAGGGGAATATGGTAGATTTTCATCTGCTTTTCCCAGAATGGCTCCGGCTGTCGCTGCCCCCAAGGGCTTCCCACCTTCGTTTCAAAGTTCCTGTCTGAAAGGAAGTAAATCCACTTGCCATCAGAGCTCCATTGAGGATTAAGGCTATTGGTACGGTCAGAAGTTAAGGTCACCCGCTTTCCAGAAGTCGGGTTGAACACAAATAATTGCATGAAGGTATTGGAAGCAGCCTGTCCATAGGCCAACCATTGACTATCAGGAGACCAAGACATACTTCCGAGAAGATCTTCATCTGTAAGGTTGGCTTTGACAGCCTTGCCGGTTGAAAGGTTTCGGATCCAAAGATCATTGTTCAAATCTGTCCAGGCTAACCACTTCCCATCAGGAGAAGGAGTCAAGTTAAATCTCAGGGTGGTTCCATTATCTGTCAACTGCTTTCCTTGATCCAATCCCAAGCCAGAGTACTGGTGAATTTCAAACTCTCCACTTTCATCCGAGAAGGTCAAAATATCTTTAGAATCGGTGGTAAAAACCGCATCCCTATAACGCACGCCGTCTTTTCGGCTCAACCGAACCATTCTACCTTCCTTGGCAGGAAATACAAAAACCCTTCCTCGAGCCGTTAAGGCCACCTTTTCCCCATCATTGGAAACAGAAATATTCGTGATATAGCTGGCAGGATTATCCACCCATTTTTCCCGAAGTTGATCAAAATCTGAAACTAACCGGATGGCAATTCTCTCTGGATTTCCACTTTCCAAATCCTGTTGATAGAGGTCTGCTCCAGCTCGATAGACCAGGGTATTTCCTGAAAGGGAAAATTCGCGAACATCATAAGAATCTTCTTTGGTATGCTGCTGTATATCGGAGCCATCGGGATTCATGGACCAAACATTCTGTATTCCGTCCCGAGAGGAAAGAAAATAGACACGACCGCTATGAAAAGTCGGGTGATGGTCTTCTCCTTCGTAGTTTTGAGTCAGCTTGACAGCTTCTGCCTCTCCTTCCCCATATTTCCAAACCTGTCGAGCTGTCCCTCCTTTGTACCGTTTGGTCACATTATTATGATAGGTAGGCCTCACAAAGAAATAGGTCTGACCTGCCTCATCAAAGCTCCCCTCTGCCGCCATTTCTAGAGGAAGCATTTCTTTTTCCCTTGAATTAACATCAATCACCACTGTTTTCAGCCTTGGCAGGTTAGAGTACTGATTCGTGGTATAGGCTACTTCCGTGGTAGATTTCCAAGCCGTGGGAATTGAGGCCGCGGGTTCATAAGTCAATCTTTTTGGCAAGCCTCCGGAAATTGGCATCACATAGACCTCAGTAGGTCCTTCATAGCTTGCTGCATAGGCAACCCATTGCCCATCAGGTGAAATTTTCGGATTGGATTCATCTCCAGGATGAGTTGTGAGACGAGTAGCCATTCCCCCTTGAAGAGAAGTCATCCAAACATCTCCTTCAGCTACAAAGACCAGGGTGTTTTCGTGAACATCCGGATGCATAAAGTAACCGGGACCCTCCTGAGAAAAAGATAATCCTGTTACTCCCAAGCTGATCAACAATACGCTAAGCAGTTTTTTATTCATAATTCAAGAATTTTCAATAATGAGATAAAAGCTAAGTACTTCTAGATATTTAAAAAAGAACAATTTTATTATTGGCTATCATCTGTTTTTTTTCTCCAGAAAGAGGCCAAAAGTGATCCGGTAAAATTCATCATTGGTCCAAATACAGCTGGAGCTAAACCTACTGTAGCTATTTTACCCATCTGTACCGCAATTCCTGAAGCCAAACCCGAGTTTTGCATCCCAACTTCAAAAGCTACCGTTCGAGCTGATTTTTCATCCAATCCCAAAGCCTTTGCACTACCATAACCCAGCAAGTACCCTAAAGAATTATGAAGAAAGCAGGCCAAAATCAATAAAAGCCCAATATCCAAAAGACTATCCCGGCCATTAGCAGTAATCACTCCAATGATCAATATGATTCCTCCCATGGATACGACAGGAAGGATTTGATCTAGCCATGCAAGTTTCCCTCGCATGAAATGATTAAAAATCAATCCTAAAATCACCGGGATAATCACTATTTGGAAAATACTCCACATCATGGACAAAAAATCTACTGGAACATAGGCCCCTCCCAACCAACTCATTAAGAACGGCGTCA